>NZ_JBFBBD010000043.1:0-59253 GCF_040689515.1 Streptomyces sp. NPDC051173 | reverse complement strand
GGACGAAGTCTGGGGGAGCGTCCTCAAACGCCGGACGGGCTGGATTGCGCACCCACATCAGCCAAATTCAGCCCGTCCGGCGTTTGAGGACAGGGGGTCTGGGGGCTTGCCCCCAGTTTCGGGAAGGGGCGGGTAGGGGAAAAGCCCGCCGCAGGCGCGACGGGCCCTTCCCTAAACGTGCGCTCCCGGAATGGTCAAGCGGTCGCGTTCACCAAGACCGCCATGTTGCCCGCAGGGTGCTCGTTGTCGTGGATCAACTGATGCGCCTTGCCGATCTCGTCGAACCCGAGCGTCAGCGACAGGCAGGGATCGACGAGCCCCTGCCCGATGAGCTCGGTGACCTCCCGCGCCTCACGCGCGTTGGAGACGTGCGACCCCTGGAGCCGCTTCTGCCGCATCCACAGGAACCGCAGGTCCACATCGCCGTTGTAGCCCGTCGTGCCGCCGCAGATGACGACCATGCCGGCGTTGTCGCACATGTACATGGACGTGGGGATCGTGTCCGCGCCGGAGTGCTCCAGGACGATCCGCGGCGCCCGCCGCTCGCCGAGCACCTCCCAGAAGCGGCGGCCGAACGCCCGCGCACCCTTGAGCCACTCCGCCATGGCGGCCTCGTCGGACGTGTCCGGCAGCCGGCCCCAGTGGTCGAAGTCCCGCCGGTTGATGTAGCCCTTGGCACCCAGCTCGACGCAGTACTCACCGCGCTCGTCGCTGGAGACGACCGCGATGGGTATGCCACCGGCCCGCCGGACCAGCTGGATGGCCATGCAGCCCAGCCCGCCCGCACCGCCCCAGATCAGCACCGGGTCGCCGGGCCGCACGGTGTGCGGGTCCCAGCCGAACAGCTGGCGGTACGCGGTCGCGGCCGTCGCCATGTAGCACGCGGCCTCCGCCCAGGACAGCCGCTTCGGCTTCGGGTGGCACATGTACTCGTCCACGACCGTGAACTGCGCGAAGGAACCGAAGTTCTCCTCGTAGCCGTACACGCTCTGCGAGGAGGAGGTGGAGGGGTCGGCGCCCAGCCGGATGTCCTCGGCGGTCTCGTCCCACTGGTTGGCCAGGATGACGACCTCGTCGCCGAGGGCGACGTGGCGCACGTCCTCGCCGACGGCCCACACGACGCCCGACGCGTCCGAGCCGCCGATGTGGAAGTCCTCCGTCGCGCCGCGCCGCTGCCGGGTGGCGACGACGTCGACCGGGTCACCCAGCGCTGCCCAGACGTTGTTGTAGTTCACGCCGGCGGCCATCACCTTGATGAGCACCTGGCCGCGCCCCACCTCCGGCACGTCCACGACCTCCGTGCGGAAGGCGTCGATGGGCATGCCGTAGCGCTCGGGCCGGATGAGCGACGCGTACATGCGCTTGGGCGCCTGCCCCAACGGGGGCGCGTCGCCGAGCTCGTAGAGGTCCTGGGTCACTGGGTGGCTCCTGACGGTTCGGGACGGAGACCGGCGGTGTGCTCGGTCGTGCTGGTGGAAGCGGAGCGGGCGGCCCGCTCCAGGTGGTCGAGACAGTCGCGGTGACCGGTCGCCGGCAAGGTGACCGTCCAGCCTTCCGGTACGTCGGCGAAAGCGGGCCACAGGGAGTGCTCCCCGGCCGCGTTCGTGAGCACCAGGTGCGACTCCTCACCCTGGCCTGGGTCCTCGAACGGACTGCGCACGGTTCTACCTTTCCTTGCTGTGCGTTGGTGCTGTGGTGCTGTGGTGCGTGCGGGGGTCAGTCCGCGGCCGGCCGGAGTGCCTCCGCGAGGACCGCGCCGATCCCGGCGAGCGGCTCCGGCTCGGTCATCTCGTAGTGGCCGCACGGCACGGGGTGGTCCTCGACGGTGCCGTCGACGTACGCCCGCCACTCCTCGACCTTGGCCATGGCGTCCGACGACCCGGCGGCCGCCGGGTCGCCCGCGGCGCTGAAGAACAGCACGTCGCCGGTGAACACCTCCGGCTCGAAGCCGGGCGCGATGCGCAGGTTGTTCCGCATGACCCGCGCGAGCGCCGTCGCCTCCTCCAGCGAGACGGCGGCCGTCCCGGCGTCACCGAGCAGGGCGAGCGCCCGGGAGACGTCCAGGGACCCGTCCTCCGGCAGGTCGAGACCGGCGACCCGGAGCAGCAGGGACGCCACTTGGCGCTCCGTCTCCTCCTCGGTGAGCGGCCGGCCGTGGGTCAGCGGGGCGTCCATCATGGCCAGCAGCTCGACCTGTTCACCCGCGCGCTGGAGCGCCGTGGCCATCACATGTGCCACGGTGCCGCCGTAGGACCAGCCCAGCAGCCGGTACGGGCCCTCGGGCTGCACCTCGCGCAGGTGCCCCAGATAGGACTCGACCATCTCCTTCGCGTCGGCGGCGGGGGCACTGACGCCGTCGAGGCCGTGCGCCTGGATGCCGTACACCGGCTGCCGTCCGCCGAGGTGCGTCAGCAGGCCCGAGTAGCGCCAGCCGATGCCGCCGCCGGGGTGCACGCAGAACAGCGGGCGCTGGTCGCCGTCGGCGCGCAGCGGCAGCACCGGAGCGAACGCGTCGTTGCCCGCCCCTGTGCGGCCCATCCCGTCGAGGACCCCGGCGATCGTGGGGGACGACAGCAGGGCGGCGGCGGGGATGTCGAGCCGCGAGGCGGTGCGCATGCGGCCGGCCAGCATGACGGCCCGCATGGAATCGCCGCCCAGGTCGAAGAAGTTGTCGTGGACCCCGATGCCCTCGATGCCCAGCGCCTCCTCCCAGTGCCCGGCCACGACCCGCTCCACCGGGGTGCGGGGGGCGACGTACTCGGTCGCGAGGTGCGGCGGCCGCGGCGCGCGCCCGGAGGCCCGCTCCGGGGTCTGTGCCGCGTCGTCGTCCGCGCCCGTACGGGGCCGGGCGGTGGGCGCGTCGATCCAGTGGCGCCGCCGGTCGAAGGCGTAGCCCGGCAGCGGCACCCGCCGCGGCTCCTCCGGGGCGCCCGGCGCGGCGAGGCCGACCTCGGCACCGGCCGCCCACAGCCGGCCGATCGCCTCGGCCAGCACCTGGCCGTCCGGGCGCTCCGCCTTGGCGTGCCGCATCGTCGCCACCGTCACCAGCGGCTCGTCCCCGAGCCGGGCCGTGGCCAGCTTGGCCAGCACGTCGCCCGGACCGATCTCCACGAGCAGCGGGTTGCCGCGCTCCCAGACGGAGGCGATGCCGTCGGCGAACCGCACGGTCCGCCGGGTGTGGTCGATCCAGTGCTTGCGGCTGGTCGCCTGCTCGTCGGTGATCCACGTGCCCGTCACATTGGTGACGAACGGGATCCGCGGCGGCCGCAGCGTGACCGTGCCCAGCGCGTCCTCGAACGCGCCCAGCACGGGGTCGAGCACATGGGAGTGCGCGGCGGCCGGCATCCGCAGCCTTCGGAACGTCACCTCGTCGGCCAGCAGCCGCTGTTCGAGCGCCGCCACCGCCTCCTCCCGCCCGGCGACCGTGCACGCCGTCGGACCGTTCACAGCGGCCAGCGACAGGTCGTCGGTGAGATAGGGCCGCAGCTCCTCCTCGCCCAGCGCCACCCCGACGGTGGCACCGCCCGCGGAGGCGATCAGCCGGATCCGCTCGGCGACCAGCGGCAGCATCTCCTCCAGGGTCATCACCCCCGCAAGAGCGGCCGCCGTGTACTCGCCCAGCGAGTGCCCGATCAGCGCGTCCGGGTGCACCCCCTGCTCCATGAGGGTCACGGCGAGGGCGTATTCGGTGACGACCAGCGCCAGGAACGCGTCCACACTGCCGGGGTCGGCGTGCTCGAACAGGGCCGTCCGCAGATCACGGCCCAGGACGGGCCGGAGGATCGTGGCGCAGCGGTCGACCGTGTCCCGGTAGACGGGGTGGTCGCGGTAGAGCTCCGCGCCCATCCCCACGTACTGCGTGCCGCCGCCCGGCAGCAGGAACGCGACCGCCGGCGCGCCGCCGTCCCGCACCTCCGGGAGCGCGGGCAGCGGGTGGCCCAGGGCCCGTACCGCGTCCTGTGCGGTCCGTGCGACGACCGCGGCCCGGTGCGGCATGGCGGGCAGGAACGTGGTCAGCGAGTGGGCGACGTCGGCGAGATCCAGGTCGGGACGGTCCGCCAGGTGCCGCCCGAGGTTGTCGGCCTGGCCCCGCAGGGCGCCCGGCGTGCGGGCCGACAACGGCAGGACGTGCCACCGCGGTTCGGTCTCCTCGCGGGGGGCCTCCTGGGCGGCCGGCGGGGCCTCCTCCAGGATGACGTGGGCGTTGGTGCCGCCCACGCCGAAGGCGCTGACGGCGGCCCGGCGCGGCTCGGCGCCCGCCTCCCACTCCTCCAGGGCCGTGGGCACCCGGAAGGGGCCCGCCGCGAAGTCGATCAGCGGGTTCGGCGCGTCGAAGTGCAGGCTCGGCGGGATCTGCCGGTGCTCCAGGGCCAGTACGGACTTGATGAACCCGGCGATCCCGGCGGCCGCGCCGAGGTGGCCGATGTTCGTCTTCACCGACCCCAGGGCGCAGAACTGCCGTTCGTCCGTGCTCTCCCGGAACGCCTGGGTCAGGGCGGTCACCTCGATCGGGTCACCGATCCTGGTGGCCGTGCCGTGCGCCTCCACGAAGCCGATCGTGTCGGCGCCCACCCCGGCGGCCGCCTGTGCCGCGAGGATCGCCTCGGCCTGGCCCTCCGGGCTCGGCGCGGTGAAACCCACCTTGCGGCGGCCGTCGTTGTTGATCGCCGAGCCCTTGACGACGGCCCGGATCCGGTCGCCGTCGGCCAGCGCGTCCTCCAGCCGCTTGAGCACCACCGCGCCCACGCCGTCACCCGACGACGTGCCCGCGGCGTCCGCCGCGAAGGCCCGGCAGCGCCCGTCCGGCGAGAACGGCCCGTCCGGCACGTGCCGGTAGCCGAGCATCGCCGACGGATTGAGCGACACGGCCCCCGCGAGCGCCACGTCGCACTTGAAGTCGATGAGGTCCTGGCAGGCCGTGTGGATGGCGACCAGGGCCGTGGAACAGGCCGTCTGCAAGGACAGGCTCGGTCCCGTCAGCCCCAGCTCGTAGGAGATCCGGGTGGCCAGCGCGCCCAGCGAGTTGCTCGTCGCCGCGTGCACCAGGGCCACCGACGCGCTCTGCCCCGCGAACCGCGGATGGACGTTCGCCGGGTAGTACCGGCTGTCCCCGGCGCCCGCGTACACCCCGACCTGCTGCTCGCCGTGGCCGCCGGCGTAACCGGCGTCCTCCATCGCGTGATAGGCGCTCTCCAGCAGCAACCGCTGCTGCGGGTCGACAAGTTCGGCCTCGGCGGGGCTGTAGCCGAAGAACGCCGAGTCGAAGCGGTCGATGCCCTCGATGACGGACGCCATCCGCACCAGGTCGGGGTCGTCCAGGTGCACCGGGTCGCCGCCCGCCGCCAGGAACTCCTCGTCGCCGACGGGCCGGATCGACTCCCGCCCGGCGGCCAGGTTCGCCCAGAACTCCTCGACCGTGTCGGCGCCGGGGAAGCGCCCCGCCATGCCGATGACCGCGATGGCCGGATCGGCCTCGTACCCGGTCTCTGCTGTCTCATCCATCGTTGCGGGGCCCCTTGTTCTTGGTGTTCTTGGTCGTACGGCGGGCCCGCGCGGCCCGCTGGCGCTCCGCCTGCTGCCGGGCCCGGTCCAGACCGGACGCGGGCGCGGCCCCGGCCGGAGCCTGCGGAGCGCCGGGCCCGTCCACGGCGCCGACGCCCGTCCGGGCGAGGTGCTTCGCCAGGGCCCTGACGGTGGGGTGGCTGAAGAGGTCCACGACCGTCAGGTCACAGCCCAGCTCCTGGTTGACCGTCGTCTGGGCGCGCACCAGCAGCAGCGAATGGCCGCCGAGGTCGAAGAAGTTCTCCTCCACCCCCACATGGTCGCGGCCCAGGACCCGGCACCAGATCGCCGTCAGCGACTCCTCCAGACGGCGCGCCCCGTCCGGGCCGGCGTCCGCCGGCCCCCCGGCGGAGTCCGCCGACGCACCGGCCGCCCGCAGCACCCACGCGCCGTCCGCACCACAGGCACGGGCCGCCGCCCCGGCCGCCTCGTACAGGGCGCCGAGATCGGCACCGTCCTCCAGCGCCACCCGGCCCGCCAGCCGGTGCACCGGACGCGCCGTGGCCCGCACATGGGAGCGCACCCACGGCGCGCTCCGGTCGGCACCGATCAGCACGTGCGGCTCGTCGAGCCTGAGCGCCAGGTCGAAGGAACGCAGCCCCGCGGCCGGTTCCAGCACGCGGTAACCACGCGCCTCGGTCAGGGCCTTGAGACCGTAGCCCTCGCTCATGCCGAGCTCGTCCCACATGCTCCAGGCCAGGCTGTGCGCGTCCAGCCCGGTACGCCGCTGGTGCGCGGCCAGAGCGTCCAGAAAGGCGTTCGCCGCGGAGTACGCACCGCTCATGGACCCGCCGAAGAACCCGTTGACCGAGGAGAACGACGTGAACGACGCCGCCCCCAGCTCCAGCGCGAGCCGGTGCAGCACCCAGCCGCCGGTGACCTTCGCGGCCAGCGCGGTACGCCACTGCCCGGTGCCGTAGTCGGTCACGGCCCGCTGGTCGAAGTCGCCCGCGAGGTGCAGCACCCCGGCCAGCGGCACCGACCACTCACCGGCCGCCTTGTCGACCGCCGCGCGCACCTGGCCCGGATCGGTGATGTCTGCCGCCTCGTACCGGACGGCACCCAGCTCCCGCAGGCTCCGGAAGGCCGCGACACGGCGGCCGAGAGCGCCGCCCTCGGCGACGTGCGCGTCCCAGGTGTGCTCGTCGGGCAGCTCGGTGCGCCCGACGAGCAGCAGCCGTGTGCCCGGCGTCCTCAGCAGGTGCTCCGCGAGGCGCACCGCCACTCCGCCGAGGCCACCACTGATCAGCTGGAAGCCCTCGGCGACGGCCGGCGTGGCGCGCGACAGCGGGGTGGACAGCGGAGCCAGGCGGCGCACCCAGCGGCCGCCGTCACGGTAGGCCACCTCGGCGTCGGCCGACGGCACCGCGATCTCGTCGAGCAGCAGCCCGGCCGTCTCCCGCGCGTCACCGGCGGGCAGGTCCAGGTGGGCCGTCCGCAGCCAGGGCAGCTCCTCCCGCAGGCTCTTGAGCAGACCACCGGCCGCGGCGTGCGCGTACGAGGCGCGCTCGCCCTCCACGACCGCCTGGCCGCCCGTACCGACGAGGTACAGCGCGACCTGCCGGTCGGCGGTGTGCCGGGCCGTCAGCGCCTGTGCCAGGCACAGCAGGCTGTCGGCGCTGTCCCGCTGCGCGTCCAGGAGCTCCTCGACACTGCCGGGCTCACCCTCGGAGGCGGCGAAGGCACCCAGGTGCACCACCGTGTCCACCGGCCGCCCGTCGGCCGCCAGGGCGTCGAGCAGCAGCCCGTGGTCCTCGACGGCGTCGATCCGGACCCGGTACCGCGCGGCGTCCACCCGGGCGAACTCCTCGCCCGCGGTGACGACCGTGCACAGGGAGCCCGCCGCGCGCAGCCGCCCGGCCACCGCGTCCGCGACCTCCGCGGCCGCGGAGTGCCGCCCGGCGAGCACCAGGGCGTGACCCGGCGCACCGGACGGCCGGTGCTGCCGCGCGGCCCGCTGCCACACCGGGCGCAGGAACCAGTCCGGCACGGTTGCGGAGGTGGCCAGCAGGATCTCCGACGCCTGCACCGGCTCGTCGAACTCGCCCGCCTCGAAACGCTTCCGCAGCTGCGTCCGCTGGATCTTGCCGATCTCCGTCTTGGGGATCGTCGCGGCCTCCACCGGCACCAGATAGGCCGGGCTGACCCCGATCTCGCGGGTCACCTTGCCGCGGATCGCCCGCAGCGCCCGCGCCACGTCCTGACCGGGCTCCAGGTGGAAGAACAGCGCGAGCTCGTCGGTGCTCGCCGACGCGTCACCGCGCACCGCGACGGCGGCGGTGAAGCTGCGCACGACGGAGGGCAGTTCCTCGACGCAGGTCTCTATCTCGTGGCTGTAGTGGTTGACGCCGTTGACGATGATGACGTCCTTGGCGCGGCCGGTGATGTACATCTCCCCGGCGCGCAGGAACGCCAGGTCCCCGGTCTCGAACCACCCCTCCGGGGTGAAGGACTCCGCGTTCGCCTTGTCGTTGTCGTGGTAGCCGCCGGTCACCGTCGTGCCGCGCACCTGGAGCCGGCCCACGGTGCCCTCCGCCACGACCTGGTCCTGGTCGTCGACGATCCGCATCGCGAAGCCCGGGTAGGGCAGGCCGCAGCTGACGAACAGCTCCTCACCGTCCGGCGCCTCGGCGGGCAGCACGGTGTCCGTCACCACCGACGAGGTCTCCGACATGCCCCAGCAGGGGTGCATGACGTCCTGTGGCATCCCGAAGGGCTTGAGGGTCTTCAGAAAGCCCCGCGCCGTCGCCGCGACGACCACCTCGCCCGCGTTCATCACCAGCCGCACCGGGGACAGGTCCCACCGGCGGTCGCCCGTCCGGTGCGCCTGCTCCGTCACGAGGCCGAACGCGAAGTTGGGCGCCCAGATGACGCTGGCACGGTGCCGGTCGGTGACGTCCATCCAGCGCAGCGGGTCCTCCAGGACCCAGGAGGTGAGCGCGTGGACCTGACGGCACCCGAGATAGACGTCCCGCAGGTGGAACATCACCACACCGGTGACATGGTCCAGCGGGATCCAGTTGAAGGAGACGTCGTGCTCCGACAGCGAGTTCATCGCGGCCGTGGCCGCCGCCCGCGTCAGCACGTTGCGGTGGGTGAGCCGCACCGCCTTCGGCAGACCCGTGCTGCCGGACGTCAGCAGCATGAGGATCACGTCCTCCGGGCGGGCCGGATGCCAGTCGGCGTCCGAGGGCCCCTCGCGCAGCGCGTCCACCGTCGTCAGCCGCAGCCCCGGCCAGTCCCGCCGCTCCGCCAGATCGCGCAGCCCCGCCTCACCGGACGCGGTCGTGACGATCCACGGGCGGTGCAGCATCTGCCACACGCCCTCCAGCTTCGCCAGCGGAGCGGACTCCGCCGCGTACGACGACGGCACGGTCAGCGGCACCGTCACGAAACCGCCGAGGATGCAGCCCCACAGGGCGGCCAGGAAGTCCTCGGTGTCCTCGCACTGGAGGATCACCTGGTCACCCGGGCGCAGCCCCAGCGCACGCAGGCCCCCGAGCACCCGGGACGCCTCCTCGATCAGCGAGGCGTAACTGCGCCGCGTCTCACTGCCGTCGGCGCGCACATGGACGACCTCCGCGTGCTCCCCGCCCCCGGCGGCCCGCCGCAGCGCCTCCGCCCAGGTGTGCGCGGTCAGCTCCGGCAGCGGCGGTCCCTCGCTGAGCGCGGGCACGGCCCCCACGGCCGCGCCCGCGGCCGGCGCACCCGACGCGGCGGTCTGCCGCGCGGCACCCGTACCGACGTACAGCCGACCGGTCTCCTCCGGCACGTCCTCCAGTCCGACCGACGCCGAACGGACACCGGGCAGCGCGGCCAGAGCGCCCTCCCAGGCACCGGCCGCCGCCGCGTCGATCACCGGCAGTGCGCCCAGGGCGGCGGCGTCCAGAGTGCCGTCCGCGTTCCTGGGCAGGTCCGACACGGCGGCCACCCGCGGCGCCCGCGCCGGGTCCCCGGCCGTCCGCAGCAGCTCCTTCGCCGCCTGCTCGACCGCACCGGCCCGGGCGGGCACGGCCAGCACCACCGGACGGCCATCCTCCGACGGCAGCGTCACCGCGTCCCGGATCCCGCCGCCCGACAGCAGCGACGCCGCGTCGAACGGCTCCTCCGCCACCGCCTCGCCGCGCGCGCCCCGCGCCTCGACGGACGGCAGCGCGCCGATCCGCAGCCCCGGGTCCGCGGCCACGGCCGCCAGCAGCGCGCGCAGCGCACCGCCCAGCCGCTCCGCCGTCTCCCGGTCGAACAGGTCCTCGCTGTACTCGACATGGCACGCCAGACCCTCCGGCGCGCCGTCGGCCCCACGCCGCTCCAGCACGTCGACGAACAGGTCGAACTTGGCCGTCCCCGTCGAACGGGGCTCCAGCGGCGCCCGGTTGCCACCCAGCGCCAGCACGGCCTCGGTGTTGTTCTGCAGCGCCAGCATCACCTGGAACAGCGGGTGCCGGGCCGGCGTACGGGCCGGGTTCAGCTCGTCCACCAGCCGGTCGAACGGCAGGTCCTGATGGTCGTACGCGGCCAGGTCGAACTCCCGCACCCGGGCGACGAGCTCACGGAACTCCGGGTCACCGGAGGTGTCCGCGCGCAGCACCAGCGTGTTGGCGAGCAACCCCACCACGTCGTTGAGCGCCTCGTCCACGCGCCCGGCCACCGGCGTGCCGACGGGAATGTCCGTGCCGGCGCCGCAGGCCGTCAGCAGCGCCGCCAGGGCGCTCTGGAGCACCATGAACAGGCTCGCGCCGCTCTCGTCGGCGAGCCGCAGCAGATCCTGGTGCAGACCCGCGTCCACCTCGACGGCCAGACCGCCACCGCGCCGGCTGGGCACCTGCGGCCGCCGCCGGTCGGCCGGGAGCGCCAGCTCCTCCGGCAGCCCCGCGAGGGCCTCCTTCCAGAACGTCGCCTGGCGCCCCAGCGGACTCGCCGGATCCGTCGCCGCCGCCAGCAGATCCCGCTGCCACAGCGCGTAGTCGACGTACTGGACCGGCAACGCCTCCCACCGCGGCGCCGCGCCTTCGGCACGGGCCGCGTACGCGGCCGACAGGTCCTCCGCCAGCGGCCGCAGCGACCAGCCGTCCGCCGCACTGTGATGCAGCACGAGCACCAGCGTCCGGGACGCACCCGTGCCGTACAGGCCCGCCCACAGCGGGGTGTCCCGCGTCAGGTCGAACGAATGCCGCAGCGCGCCCGCCACATGAGCCTCGACCTCCTCCCCGGGACAGTCGACGACCTGGAGCACCGGACGTACACTGCCGGGCGCGCACACCTCCTGCCGCGGCGCGCCGTCGGTCTGCGGCAGCAGCGTGCGCAGGCTCTCGTGCCGGTCGGTGACGTCCGCCAGGGCCGCCCGCAGCGCCGCGGGGTCGACCTCCTGGTCCAGCCGCACGACCAGCGGGATGTTGTACGTCGCCGCGGAGGTGTCCAGCTGATTGAGGAACCACATGCTCTGCTGCGCCGAGGACAGCGGGATCACCGCGGGCCGCTCGGCGGGCACCAGGCCCGGCCGGGCCTGCCCCGCCGCCGCGTCCTCGGGGAGGTGCGCGGCGATGCCCGCCGGAGTGGGCGTGGTGAACACCGCGGCCATCGGCACCTCGGCACCCGTCGCGGCACGCAGCCGCGTCAGCAGCCGGGTCGCGAGGAGCGACTGGCCGCCCAGGTCGAAGAAGTTGTCGTCCGCCCCGACGGTGCCCTCCGGCAGGCGCAGCAGCTCCTCGTACAGCCGGCACACCAGCGCCTGCGCCGCGCTCACCGGTGCGCGGCCGCCGGCCGCCGCCGCGAAGTCCGGCGCGGGCAGGGACTTGGCGTCCAGCTTGCCGTTGGCGGTCAGCGGCAGCTCATCCAGGACGACGCACGCGCTGGGCACCATGTGCTCGGGCAGCAGCTGCGCCAGGTGGGCGCGCAGCTGCGCCGGGTCCGGGGTGTGTCCCGGCGCGGGCACGGCGTAGCCGACGAGCATCCGGTCGGCGGCGCCGTCCGTCTGCCGGGCGACGACCGCGGCGAGCGCGACCGAGGGGTGTGCCGCGAGCGCCGCCTCGATCTCCCCGGGCTCGATGCGGAACCCGCGGATCTTCACCTGCTGGTCGGAGCGCCCGGCGTACTCCAGGGTGCCGTCCGCCGACCGGCGGGCCAGGTCGCCGGTGCGGTACATCCGCTCGCCCGCCCGCCCGAAGGGGTCGGCGACGAACCGCTCCGCGGTCAGCGCCGGACGGCCGAGGTAGCCGCGCGCCAGGCCCGGTCCGGCGACGTACATCTCGCCGACCCAGCCCGGCGGCACCGGCTGCAGGCAGTGGTCGAGGACGTACACCCGCAGGTCCGGCAGCGCGGTGCCGATGACGCTCCGCGCCCGGCCGTCCTCGATGATCCGGCGCGTGATCCGCTGGTACGTCACGTGCACGGTCGTCTCGGTGATGCCGTACATGTTGATCAGCTCGGGCGCCTCGTCGCCGTGCCGCTCCAGCCATGGACGCAGGTGCGCCGGCTCCAGCGCCTCACCGCCGAAGACCACGTAGCGCAGTGCGAGCGGACCGCCGTCGGCGCCGGCCGCCAGGTCCGCCTGGATCAGCTGCTGGAACGCGGACGGCGTCTGGTTGAGGACGGTGACACCCTCACGGCGCAGCAGTTCGAGGAACTCCCCGGGCGCACGGGTCGTCGTGTGCGGCACGACGACGAGCCTGCCGCCGTGCAGCAGCGGACCCCAGAACTCCCACACGGAGAAGTCGAAGGCGTAGGAGTGGAACAGCGTCCACACGTCGTCCGGGCCGAAGGCGAAGTGCGCGGCGGAGGTCTCGAACAGCCGGATGACGTTGGAGTGCGGGATCACCACACCCTTGGGACGGCCGGTGGAACCGGAGGTGTGGATGATGTACGCGGTGTCCGCCGGGGTGAGCGGGGCGGACCGGTCGGCGTCCGTGAGGTCCGTGGACGCGAGCGCGGCCAGCTCACGGTCGGTGGCCTCGTCGCCGAGGACCACGGCGGTGGCGCCGGTCTCCGGCAGCCCCGCCGCCACCTGGGCGTCCGTCACCAGCAGCGCGGGAGCGGCGTCCTCGGCCACGGCACGGATGCGCTCGGCGGGGTAGCCGGGGTCCAGCGGCAGATACGCGGCACCGGACTTCAGCACGGCGAGCAGACCGACCGTCAGCTCCAGTGAACGGGGCAGCGCCAGGGCCACGATCCGGCCCGGGCCGGCACCCCGCTCGACGAGGAAACGGGCCAGCCGGTTGGCGCGCGCGTTCAGCTCCGCGTAGCTCAGCGCGGTGCCCTCATAGGTGACGGCCGTCGCCTCGGGCGTACGGGCCGCCTGGGCCTCGAACCGCGCCGGGAGGGTCGCGTCGGCAGGGGCCTCCACGGCACCGGCGGAGACGTACGCCGGGTGCTCACCGTCGCGCAGCAGCGTCGTGCGCGCGAGCGGCAGATCCGCGTCCGCGTCGGCGAGCCGGTCCAGCAGCAGCAGGAACCGCTCCTGGTGGTCGGCCAGTTCGGCCTCGGTGTAGAGCGCCGGGTTGGCGTCGAAGGAGAGCCACAGACCGGTGTCGTCGGCACCCGGCCGCACATTGATCTGGAGGTCCTCGACGGGCCCGCCCGTCAGATGGTGCGAGGTCGTCGGGTGGCCGGCGAACGTGAGCTCGTTGGTGAAGGGGATGAGGTTGACGACCGGCCCGTACAGCCGCCGCCCGCCCCCCAGCAGCTTCAGGTCGCGGCGCAGGTCCTCGCCGCGGTACTGCTGGTGCTTGCGGACGGCGCGCTGCTCGTCGGCCACCGCGCGGACGAGCTCGGAGACGGTGGTGCCGGGCCGGACGTCCAGCCGCAGCGGCAGGATGTTGGAGACCGTGCCGGGCACCCGCATGGCGGTGGAGCCGAGCCGGCTCCAGGTGGTGAGCCCGAGGATCACGTCCTGGCTGCCGGTGACCCGGTGGAGGTAGGCCGCGGTGGCCGCGAGGAGCAGGTCACCGCGCGCGCCACCGAGCCGTGCCGCGGCCCGGGAGAGCCGGTCGGCGTCGGCGGCGGACAGCAGTGTGGTGCGGCGCAGGAAGGGCGCGGACGGCGCGGCGGCGCCCTCGGTGAGGCCGACGGCCACGGGGGCGTCGGCGAAGCGCCCGGTCCAGTGGGCGCGGTCGCGCGCGAAGCGCTCCGAGGCGCGGTACGCGACGTCGTCGTCCAGGAGCGCCCCGGCGGGCGCGAAGGGCGTGTCGGAGGGCTCGTCACCGGCCACCAGCGCGGTGTACGTCTCGGCCAGCCGGCGGGCGACGAGCTTGAAGCCGTAGCCGTCGAGGAGGACGTGGTGCGCGCGCAGGTACCAGAACCAGCGGTCGGGCGCCGCCTTGACGAGGGCCTGGGTGAACAGCGGTCCCTCGGTGAGCTCGACGGCCGTCGCGAGGTCGGCGGCTATCCACGCCTCGGCCGCGGCGCGCGGGTCGGGCTCGGTGCTGACGTCCATCAGGCGCAGGGGCCAGTCGGCGGCGGGTGCCAGGGTGCCACGGGGACCGTCGGCGGACTCGGTGATCCGCAGCCCGAAGACGTCCGCCTCGGCGACCGTGCGACGCAGCGCGGCCTCGAAGAGCTCCGTGTCGACCGGGCCGTGGATCTCCACGTACTCACCGGTGTTGTAGGCCGCGTTCGCGGGGTCGAGTCGCTGGGCGAACCAGATGCCCTCTTGGGCGCCCGACAGCGGGCGACCGGCGTCCTCGTGAACAGACATGGCACCAACCCTCAGTAGGTGTATGGAATTTTCTGCCGGAGACCGGAGAAAGGCAGGCCCTGCGGGACTACCGCGCAGGGCGACGTTGGGCGGGCGCTTGCGATCGGCTCCACGACCGGGAAACGGTATGTGCGAGGACGCTCAAGGGATCGCAAAACACGGCAGGATGCGGCGCATTGGGTCGGCCTTGAGAGCGCCACGGCGAGGCGGCCCTTCCACCGGCATTAACCCTGCATGAGGGGAACTCGGGCAGTCAAGGGAAGATCGTTCCAAGTTCCGTTTGACTTTTCGGCGGGGAGTCAACTTGCTTTGATTTCAACCTGAACCAGGGGTTCCGGTCTGGTGTCCACGCATGCATAAAGAGCAAACTCCTGATGCCAGGAACGCATACGGAACGCGTCAAGGAACTGTTTCGGGATGGTGTCCGTTCCCCTTCCGCAGGTGGTCCGGACCAACGGAAGGATGCCCGGGGCAACCCCTGTACCGCGCCCGCGCGGAAACGGCGGGCGGGCCTGATGTGGCATCAGGCGATTGCCTCAACCTAGCGGTTCCGTACGGGAAAGAATAGCGACACCCGGCCGGACCGCCATGAGAGGTAAGCCACGCCCCGGTACCGCGCGAAGCCTCTTGAAAGACGACGGAAATCCCGCTTCACTGAAACCGCGATTCCGCTTCGGCGGGCGAGGCGATCCGAGGGCAAGCCCCACCGCACACCATCGATTTTCGGCCAACGTCCGGCCGAACCCCCTCGCCGGACCGGCGATTCCGCCCCGCTGAAGTCTGAAACATGAAAGGCAAGTGGTATGCACCGCAAGTTGTGCCCGGCGGAGACGCTCTACGTCGCCCAGCGGAGCCGCGCCGTGCTCTCCTGCACCGTCCACGGCGACCTCGACGAGAAACTCCTCGCCGCCGCCTTCGACGCCAAGGTCGCCGAACACCCCTCCCTGCGCTCCCGCATCGGCCTGGAGGGCGACACGTACGCCCTCCGGCCGCTGGACGACGCCGACCTGCCCCGCCTCGTCGTGCGCCCCGGCGGCCCCACCGCCCTCATGGACGAGCACAACACCCCACTGCCGGAGGGCGGTCCCCTCGTGAGGGCCGTCCTGCTCCGCGGCGAGAACGACCACACCGTCGTGCTGAGCGTCGACCACACCATCACCGACGGCCACAGCGCCATAGCCCTCTACGACGCGATGTGGCGCACCTACGCGGCACTCGCCGACGGCGCCACCGCCGCCCCGCAGGCCACGGCGTACGACTGGCCCGCGCCCGCGACCGACCTGCTGCCCCCCAGCGCGCCCGAGGAGACCGAGCGGTACGTCGCCCGCCGTGTCGAGCGCACCCAGCGCTTCCCCATCACCGCCCTGCCCTACGAAGCCGCCGGCACCCGACGCCCCGCGGGAGAGCACAAGGTCGCCGTCCAGCGCGTGCTCCTCCGGCCCGAGGAGACCACCGCCCTCCTCCGCCACTCGAAGGCCACCGGCGTCTCCGTCCACGGACTGGTCAGCGCGGCCCTGCTCAAGGCCGTCCGCGCACGGCTCGACGGCGACGGCGCCACGGCACTGGGCTGCATGTCACCCGTCGACCTCCGCTCCCGCGTCACCCCGCCCCTGCGCCGCGAGGTCATGGTGCCCGCCGTCACCTCCTGCCTGGACGTCGTGGACGTCGCCCGCGACACCGACCCGCTGGAACTCGGCCGCCAGATCACCGACAACCTGCACGGGTCCATCGAGCGCCGCGAGTTCATCCACGAGACCCGCATCCTCGCGCAGGTCGTCCGCAACCCCGCCCTGCTGGCCACCAGCGTCATCGTGACCAACATGGGCCGCGTCCCCGCCCCGCCCGCACCCCGCGGCCTGGAACTCACCGACGTACGCCTCATCCCCGTCCGCGACAACTACTACCCCCAGGCCGGCCGGGGCCCCGTCATGGGATGCGTCGTCTCCTTCGACGGCCGCCTCGCCATCGAACTGCCCTACAGCACCGAATGCTTCGCCCACGAGCAGATCCTCGGGATCCGCGACAGCGTGCACACGGCCCTGCTCGAATTCGCCGCACACGGCGAAGCCGCCGTCGCGAGCTGACGGCCCACCGGCCGCACGCACAGCATCCCCGTCATCAGGCTGAGTCAGGAGCGCGCCTGAAGTGAGAACACTGAACGACCCGTGTGCCTTTACCGTCACGCCCCTGCTGCGCCGCGCGCAGGCCGGTGACCGGCAGGCCATGAACGACCTCCTCCTGCACATAGCCCCCTACGTGGGACGGCTCTGCCTGCCGATCGCCCACGGGCACAGCTCCGATGCCGCGCAGGAGGCGATGCTCGCGATCTACCGCGGCATCCGCGGCCTGCGCGAGCCGGCGGCCTTCTACGGCTGGGTCCGGGCCGTGACGGTGCGGGAGGCGATCCGCACCTCCAAGCGGCTCAGCCAGGGCTCGGCCGACGGCCTGCCCGACCTCGCCCAGGACGCGAACCCGCTGGACACCGTCCACATCTCCGACGTCATGGACCGGCTGCCCGACCAGCACCGCCAGATCCTCACCCTCCGCGCCGTCTACGGCATGAACGAACAGGAGATGGCGGCGACCCTCTCGCTGCCCGTCGGCACCGTGCGCTCGCGGCTGCACCGCGCCCGGCGGAACTTCCAGGACGCCTGGCACCAGCGCGCCGCCTGACGGACCGCCGGATGCTCTCCGGACCGCATGGTCACCGCGGTCGACTGTACGGAATCCACCGTCACCGCATCTGACCTGCTGGTATTCTGAAGGGATGTACATCCGACCCTTTCGCGGCCCGCTCGGCGGCCACGCACCGTGCGCACGCGCGGCGACCCACGGGCCCGTGTCGGCATGACCGAGGCCCCCACGCGTGTCATTCGGAGCAACGCCGAGTCCCAGTCCCTAGGATTGCGGGATGTACATAGCCAGCACGTTCCCCGGAGGGGTGATCCGGTGAACAGGTCCGAGGCCACCGATGAGCAATGGGAGGGCCTTGCGGAGGTCGTCCCCTTGCGCGGACACCATTCATGGCCGTCCTGGCCCAACCACCGGGCGCTGCCCGAGGAGGAGCCGGAGCCGAACCGCCGTCAGCTCGTCGTCCTGCGCGTCCAGATCTTCGCCGACGCCCGCGAGGTCGCCGAGCACCTGATGGCCCGTATCCCGGTGCTGCTGGACCTCACCAGCGCCGACACCGACGTCGCGAAGCGGATCCTCGACTTCTCCAGCGGCGTGGTCTTCGGCCTGGGCAGCGGCATGCACCGGGTCGACACCAATGTCTTCCTCCTCGCACCCGAGGGCACCGAGGTGGCCTCCGGGTACCCCGATCGTAGGAAGAGTGATCAGCTGAAACGGTTTGGCTGAGCGGTCGCCCCATACGGTCCGGGCATGGACACTCACCGTGCCCGACCGGCCGCCGCCCCCCACTCCCAGCGCCCCGCGGTGACCGAACTCCGGCTCTCCGCCTTCAAGTCCCACCGCAACGCCGTCTTCCCCCTCGGCCCGCTGACCCTCTTCCGGGGCGCGAGCGGCAGCGGCAAGTCCAGCGCCCTCCAGGCTTACGAGGCGTTAGCCCGCCTCGCGGGCGGCGACAGCCTCGACGAGGCCCTCGCCCCCATCGCGGGTGGCGCCCCCGCCTGCGTTCCCCATCAGGCGAGACCCGACGCCCAGGGGCGCCGCGGCTTCCGTATCGGCTGCACCGTCGACGGCCCCGCGGGCACGGTCCTGCTCGATGTCGCCGTACAGGCCGAACCCGAACTCCGCGTCGTCGGCGAACGCCTGACCGGCTCCGGCCGCACCCTCCTGTCCACGGCCCTGCGCGACCCCGGGCTGCGTACGGTCGAGGCCGCCTGGCACACCGCCGGCAGCGTGCCCGTCACCCGGGCACCCCTGCCCGACGACCGGCTGGGCACCGCCCTGTTGCCGCTGCGCGTCGCCGGCAAGACCGCGGGCCAGCGTTTGGTCCTCGACGCCGCCGAGCAGGTCGTGGTGGCGCTGCGTTCCGTCTTCGCCTGTGACCCCCGGCCCGAGCTGATGCGCACTCCGGTCGCCGCGCGCGACGGACTGCTGCGGAGCGCCTGCGACAACCTGGCCGCGGTGCTGGGCCGTACCCGCCACGAATGCGCCACCCGTCACGCGGCCCTGGTCACCGCGGTGGGCGCGGGCTGCCGGGGCCCGGTGGAGGGCCTGTCCGTGCAGGGCCTGGACGGCGGATTCGTCCGCGGCGTGCTGGCCCGCGACGTGGGCCCGGACACCCCGCTGGAACGGCTGGGCGACGGCGAACTGCGCTACCTCGCCCTGAGCCTGGTGCTGATGACCGGACCCGGCGTGCTGGACATGGACCCGGTCGCCGAGGTGCTGCCCGCCCGGCAGGCCCTGACCGTGCTCGCCGACGGCTTCGACCGCTGCCTGGACCCCCGGCAGGCCCGCTCCCTGCTCGCCCTCGCGGCGCGGATGTGCGAGCGGGGACATGTGCGCCTGGTGGGAAGCATCAGGGGAGACGTGGCCCAGGAGTCCCAGGAGGTGGGGGAGGAGACAGGGGTGGCGTCGATGGTAGACCTGGGTGTGTGACCGGAGAACATCATCAGGAATCAGGGCGGATCGACGAGCCGTCGCGAGGGCAGGGCGACGGGCCTTCGCGGACGGCGCGGCCGGGCGGCGAACTCGACGCGCTCCAGCGCCGGCTCGCGGACTTCGCGGCGGCCCGCCGCTGGCAGCCCTTCCACACACCCAAGAACCTGGCCGCGGCCCTGAGCGTCGAGGCGTCCGAACTGGTCGAGATCTTCCAGTGGCTGACCCCGGAGGAATCGGCGCGGGTGATGGACAGCCCCGGCACGGCGGGGCGGGTGGAGGACGAGGTCGCGGACGTCCTCGCGTATCTGCTCCAGTTCTGCCAGGTCCTGGGGATCGACGCCGCCGCCGCGCTCGCGGCGAAGATCGAGCGCAACGAACACCGCTTCCCCGTACCGGAGGAATCCACTCCGGATTCGCCAGGTCGTCACTCTCCGGAGTGATTGAGTTATCCACACCGCATCTGGTATCCACAGATTTCTGAATTCCCCTGGCTTTTCCGGCGGTTACTCATCACTCTGGGTAGTGACGAAGTGGCGGACGCGCAACCGGGAATCCGGCAGTCGGAATGTGGGGGACCAGACATGGAGGCAATGCGGCTCATCGGGGCCACGCGAACGGCCCTGGCGCAGGCCAGGGCCGTCCAGGACATCGTCGTCGAGGCCTGGCAGACACAGGCCCTGGCCGGAGCGATCGGCAGTCACCTCGCCGTCCACGGCCCCTTCGAGGCCCGGGCCGCCGCGGGCGGCCTCAGCGAAGCGGGCACCCGCGCCTCCGGCGCCCTGCGCCAGGCCCTGCGCGCCGGCCCCATAAGGGCCGCACAGCTCACCGAAGTCCGCGACCACTGGAGCGTGTTGACCGGGCTCTGCGCCCTCCTCGGAGAGGTCGGCATAGCCCTGGTGGGCGTCGCCTGCTCCTCCGACGAGGACGCTCTCTACTGGCAGTGCATCGAAGCCATCGACGCCGCGGACGAGACGAGCGACCGGGTGCGCTGGTTACAGAGACGGCTCGCACTCCGCGAGCGCGAAGGAGGCGCCGCGTGAAGCGCCGACGATCAGCTCGCACCACCTTCGCCGGACGAGGGCCCCTCGCCGGGCGACTGCGCGGGCGACTGCAGATCGGCGTCGAGCTGCGACAGATCGGCGTTCAACGCGGCCATCAGCTCCTCCATCTGCTGAAGCAGTCCCTTGGGTGCGCCCTGCTGCGGGGGAGCGGACTGTGCGGGCACCGATCCGTCGGGCACGGCTTCCTGGGTCATCGCGGCCTCCTCGGCCCTGGCCCTCCCGGTGCGGGCGGGCGGCGTTGCGGTCGTCGCCTCCGGCAGCGGACACCGGTGCGGGAGCCGGGCGGTCCGGCTCCGCCCGAGCCAACGATCACCGGGCCCGGCGGACACTTCCCACCCGGCGCCGACGACCGAATTTCACCCGACCGGGGTGGGTGGGGCGAAGGAGGGTACGGACGGTTGACGCACGTGCGGCAGTGCAGGATGGGGGCATGGATCTGCGTATCTTCACCGAGCCCCAGCAAGGGGCGAGCTATGACACCTTGCTCACCGTCGCCAAGGCCACCGAGGCCCTGGGCTTCGACGCCTTCTTCCGGTCCGACCACTATCTCGCCATGGGCTCCGCCGACGGGCTGCCGGGCCCCACCGACGCCTGGATCACGCTGGCCGGGCTCGCCCGGGAGACCCGCCGCATCCGCCTCGGCACCCTGATGACCGCCGGCACGTTCCGGCTGCCCGGCGTCCTCGCCATCCAGGTGGCGCAGGTCGACCAGATGTCGGGCGGACGGGTCGAGCTGGGGCTGGGGGCGGGCTGGTTCGAGGAGGAGCACCGGGCCTACGGCATCCCCTTCCCCAAGGAGAAGTTCGGGCGCCTGGAGGAGCAGCTGGAGATCGTCACGGGACTGTGGGAGACGGAGGCCGGCAAGACGTTCAGTTTCCACGGCACGCACTATCAGCTCATCGACTCCCCGGCGCTGCCCAAGCCCGCACAGGACAAGCTGCCGGTGCTCATCGGCGGGCACGGCGCCAAGCGGACCCCGAGGCTCGCCGCGAAGTTCGCGGACGAGTTCAACATCCCCTTCGCCTCCATCGAGGACAGCGCACGGCAGTTCGGCCGGGTCCGCGCGGCCGCCGAGGAGATCGGCCGGAAGGGCGGCGACCTGGTGTACTCCAACGCCCTGGTCGCCTGTGTGGGCAAGGACGACGCGGAGGTGGCGCGCAGGGCGGGGGTCATCGGCCGTGACGTGGCCGAGCTGAAGGCCAATGGTCTGGCGGGCTCGCCGGACGAGGTCGTCGACAAGATCGGACGGTACGCGGAGATCGGCTCGTCCCGGATCTACTTCCAGATCCTGGACCTCGACGACCTCGACCACTTGGAACTGATCTCCTCGAAGGTCCAGTCCCAGCTGACCTGATGTCACCGACAGCCGACGTGGCCCGAGGAGCGAACCCGTGACGCCTGCCCCCACTGTCCCTCTTGCCGACGCGCTCGCGAGCGGCCCGCTCGTCCTCGACGGCGGTCTGTCCAACCAACTGGCGGCGCAGGGCTGTGACCTGTCCGATGCCCTGTGGTCGGCCCGGCTGCTCGCCGACGGGCCGGAGCAGATCGAGCGGGCGCACGCGGCCTATGTGCGGGCGGGCGCGAGGGTGCTCATCACGGCGAGCTACCAGGCCACGTTCGAGGGCTTCGCCGCCCGGGGCATCGGCCGGGCGAAGGCGGCGGAGCTGCTGCGCGGCAGTGTGCGGCTGGCGAGAGGGGCGGGGGAGGGGGAGGGAGGGGAGGGGGGAGGGCCCCCACCCCCCTGGGTCGCCGCCTCCGTCGGCCCTTACGGCGCCATGCTCGCCGACGGCAGTGAGTACCGCGGCCGGTACGGGCTCAGCGTCGCGGAGTTGGAGCGTTTCCATCGGCCCCGCATCGAGGTGCTGGCCGAGGCCGCCCCCGATGTCCTTGCCTTGGAGACGGTGCCGGACGTGGATGAGGCCGAGGCGCTGTTGCGGGCTGTCGAGGGGTGCGGGGTGCCCGTGTGGCTGTCGTACAGCGTGGCCGGTGAACGCACTCGTGCGGGGCAGCCCCTGCGTGAGGCGTTCGCGCTCGCCGCCGGCGACGACCGGGTCATCGCGGTCGGCGTCAACTGCTGTGATCCCGATGACGCCCACCGGGCCGTCCAGCTGGCGGCGGAGGTCACCCGCAAGCCTGTTGTGGTCTATCCCAACAGCGGCGAGCGGTGGGACGCGCGGGAGCGGGCCTGGCGGGGGAGTGCCACGTTCGGTCCGGGCAGGGTGGCGGCGTGGCTGGAGGCGGGGGCCCGCCTCATCGGCGGCTGCTGCCGCGTCGGTCCCGAGGGCATCGCGCGGCTGGCTCGCGCCCTGGAGTCGTAGCCTCGCGGGCTGGGGCCAGGGCTCCACAGGGCGGTCGGTGTGCGTGTCCCCGGCCGCCCCGTTCGCCGCATGCCGGGCAACCCCTCCGACACGGGCGGCCCGGCGCAGCAGACGCCCTCGTTCACCCCTCCGTTCGCCGTATGACCGGCAACTCCCCTCACACGCGCCCCACTTATGTCGACGCCCGCCCCGGGCCATGGGTTCACCGATAGCGTGGGAGGCGCCGGAAGCAGAGTGCGGAACGGGGAGTCTGGGGCCTCTTCGGCCCAGGAAATCCGGACGATCGGGTGGTGGGCATGACTACTCAGGGCGCCGATGACGCCATATCCAGGAAACAGCCGGCCGAGCTGGCGCCGGGAGCGGTGATCGCGCAGTCGCTGGACAACGAGTGGGTCAGCGCGCGGCTGACCAAGGACATGATCGAGAAGGGGAAGTCGCTCCGGGACGTCGCGGACATCCGGAGCAAGGAGGCGCGCGCCGAGTACTTCCGCAGCCTCATCAACACCCGCCAGGTGGTGGTCAACCGGGTGTTCTTCTACAACAACCGGGCCGTGAGCTGCGACCTCGTGGAGGGCGGCGCCGCCCGGCGCGCCCATCAGAAGCTGCTGGGCGACGGCTCGCTGGTGCCCTATCTCGTCAACGAGCGCGAGCCGGCCGCCCGCCCGCCGAACGTGAGCGTCGACGAGGAGGCGTTCACCGCCTGGCAGGAGACCGTCGACGGCATGCCCGCGAGTTCGCGCATCACCTGCGTACGGCTGTCCTGGGAGGACCAGGAGAACAGGGACGCCACCAGGAACGGCCTCTTCAACCCCTTCGCCGGCCAGGTGCAGCGGCTCACCGCGACGGACATCCCGCTGCTCGCCGCCCAGGTCGGCGTCCCACCGGAGCAGACCCCGCAGTTCGGCGCCCGGCTCCACCGGCTCGTCGGCTTCAGCAGCGACCGGCGCACGCGTGACCAGCTCGTCTCCCGCAAGGTGCTCTACGACGAGTTCGTGTCCGTGCCCGGCCTGCCCGTGTCGGACGTCCGCTACGACCGGAGCAAACCGTTCGCCGGGGAGATCAAGCAGCTCCTGGACCTCATCTACAACGTCAACCTCGCCGACGCGCTGGGCATGTATCCGCTCACCCCCTCCGGCAGCCTCCGGCGGATCGCCCTCCAGGAGTGGCGGGACGTGCGGACGGCCCCCAGCGGTGTGGTCACCGACCCCGAACAACTGCTGCTGTTCCTGCGGCGGCAGGCGTTCTCCACCGTCCAGGACCGGCTGACCCCGGCGGCCGTCGACACCCTGACCCTGGAGGACGTCTGGAGCCTGCGGCAGAGCGACGCCTGGCACGAGTACATCGGCGCCTTCGACGCGCTGACCGCCGACCCGGCCGCCTTCCACGACCGGGTGGGCCGCGTCTTCGACCGCTACGTCAAGCTCAACTCCGAGATCGTCCGGATCGCCGCGGGCCGCCGCGCGAGCCGCGCGATGGCCCGCAAGTGGGCCCCCGTCATCGAAGTGGTCGTCGTCGTGGGCGGCGCCGTGTTCAGCGCGATCACCGGTGACGACACCTGGGGCGTCGTGGGGGACGTCGGAGCGGTGTCCGCCAAGGCCGGTGGCTCCGTCCAACTGGTCCTGCGCAACAGGCGGGAGGGGCGGCGCGAGCAGAAGTTCGCCCGGGAGATAGCGTCCGTCCGGTTCGACAGCGCGCGTGAGTGGGAACAGTTCCACGGCATGGTGCGCCAGTTGCCGGGATACCGGGAGCAGCGCGGTTCCAGGATGGCCACCAGCTCCGCCACCGTCCAGGACGACATCCCGGAGTACTGACACCAGTGCGAGAAGAAGCCGCGTCCGCGTACGACCGTCTGCGTGCCGACCGCCCGGAGCTGTTCGGCAACGACCCGGGCGGCATCGACATCCTCCTCGACCCGGACGCTGTCGAGGAGGCGCGCCGGAGCGCGGGCTGCGGTGAGGACGAGCAGGTCGGCGTGGTGTACGCCGACCGGTTCGTCACGGTCGTACGCGACGCGGTCCGCTTCCCCGGCGGCTCGCTGGGGCTGTACGTACGGATGCTGTCCACCGCCACCGGCCCCGGAGCCGTGATCCTTCCCCTGGTGGGCGCCGACGGCGTCGTTCTCGTGGAGCACTACCGGCACGCCACCCGCGCCTGGCACTGGGAGCTGCCGCGCGGCATGGGCCTGCCCGGCGCCCCGGGCGCGGAGACCGCCGCGCGCGAGCTCGCCGAGGAGCTCGGCACCCCGCCCACGGAGCTGATCCCGCTGGGGCGGGTCCATCCGGACAGCGGACTGCTCGGTGACCACGTCGAGTTGTACGCGGCCCGCGTCGAGCGCGTCGGGGCCCTCGACGCCGCCGAGGGCATCCGGCGGGCGGTCACCCTGCCGTGGCCGGAGGTGGCCGCGATGATCGCGGACGGGACCATCACCTGCGCCTTCACGATCGCCGCGCTGACCCGCGCGCGGCTGCGCGGCGTGCTGGGCGGCGGTGCGCTGTGACGCGGCGGGACCGCTGAGCGGAGGCTGAGCGGAAGCTGAGAGGAAAGGACCGCTGAGCGGAAAAGGATGTGGGGTTACCGTACGAATGCGGTGATACTCAAGGGTGTGTTCCCGACAACAGGCACCACAGAGGCCCCAGCCATCGGCCTGACGCTCCCGCCGCACCGGCGCCCCGGCACGGCGCGGCGGTTCTCGACCGCGTGCGGTGTCGCCCATGCCTGCCACCCCGAGGCGGCCGCCGAGCGCCGCACGGCCGCGCTGCTCCTGGAGGCGGGGTCCGCATGACCGTGAACGCCATGGGCGGCAGTGTCCGTTCCCTCGGTGTGCCCGACCTCTGCCTCGTGGTGCTCGTCGGTGCCACCGGATCGGGCAAGTCCACTTTTGCCGCACGGCACTTCGCGCCTACCGAGGTGCTCTCCTCGGACTTCTGCCGCGCCCTGGTCGCCGACGACGAGACCGACCAGAGCGCCAGCGGCGACGCGTTCGACGTGCTGGAGTACATCGCGGCCAAGCGCCTCGCGGCCGGGCGGCTCACCGTCGTCGACGCGACCAACGTCCGGCCGGAGAGCCGCCGGCGGTTCGTACGGCTGGCGCGTGAGCACGACGTGCCGCCCGTCGCGATCGTCCTGGACATGCCCGAGGACGTCTGCGCCGCCCGCAACAGCTCCCGCCCGGAGCGTGCCGCGCTCCCGCGCGAGGTCGTCCAGCGCCACCGGCGCGAACTGCGCGGCTCGCCGGCGCATATGGAGGGCGAGGGGTTCCGTACGGTGCACGTTCTGCGGGGCGTGGCCGAGGCGGAGTCCGCCGAGGTCGTCCGCGAGCGAAGCAGCACCGACCTGCGCCATCTCACCGGCCCGTTCGACATCGTCGGTGACATCCACGGCTGCCGCTCCGAACTGGAGACTCTGCTGACCCGGCTCGGCTACGCCCTCACCCGCGACGAGGCGGGCCGCCCGGTGGACGCCGCGCACCCGGAGGGGCGGACGGCCGTCTTCGTCGGCGACCTCGTCGACCGGGGCCCGGACAGCCCCGGCGTACTGCGCCTGGTCATGGGCATGGTCGCCGCCGGGCACGCGCTGTGCGTTTCCGGGAACCACGAGCACAAGCTCGGCCGGCATCTCGACGGCCGCAAGGTCAAGATCACCCACGGTCTGGCGGCGACGGTCGAGCAGCTCGACCGGGAGGACGAGGGGTTCCGCGAGCGGGTCGGCGCGTTCATCGCATCCCTGATCAGCCACTACGTCCTGGACGGCGGTGCCCTCGTCGTCTGCCACGCCGGGCTGCCGGAGAGGTATCACGGCCGTACGTCCGGCAGGGTCCGCGCGCACGCCATGTGGGGCGACACGACGGGGGAGACCGACGAGTTCGGCCTTCCGGTGCGCCGTCAGTGGGCCGAGGACTACCGTGGCCGCGCCGCCGTGGTCCACGGCCACACCCCGACTCTCTCGGCCGACTGGCTGAACAACACCGTCTGCCTCGACACGGGCGCCGTGTTCGGCGGCAGGCTGACGGCCCTGCGCTGGCCCGAGCGCGAGCTCGTGGACGTACCCGCCGAGCAGGTCTGGTGCGAGCCGGCGAGGCCGCTCGCCGCCGGGGCGCGGGGCGGGGCGGACAGCTATCGCGCCGGCCCCGCGCCGTCCTCGTCGTCCGGGCGCTCTCCGGGATGATCGTGAGGCCGCTGGGGGAGCCGCCGCGTAGCGGTGGTGCGGACGACGACCATCCGCAGCACCGACCACAAGATCCGCCGGACAGGCCCTGGTGGCCGCTCGCCGCGATGATGTTCCGCCGTGGTGCACCGCGTGATCTCGGGTGATCCAGGTCAGGATGGAGGGATGGGATTCCATGTCGACTCCGAGGCCGGGCGGCTGCGCCGCGTCATACTGCACCGCCCGGGTCTGGAGCTCAAGCGGCTGACGCCGTCCAACAAGGACGCGCTCCTCTTCGACGACGTGCTCTGGGTGCGGCGGGCGCGCGCGGAGCACGACGGGTTCGCCGACGTGCTGCGCGAGCGCGGGGTGGCGGTGCACTTCTTCCAGGACCTGCTGGAGGAGAGCCTGGCCGTGCCGGGCGCGCGCTCCCACGTGCTGGACCGCGTCTTCGAGGAGAAGGAGTACGGGCCGCTCGCCACGGGCCGGCTGCGGGCCGCGTTCGACGGGATGCGGGCCCCCGAACTGGGCTCCTGGCTGGTCGGCGGGATGACGAAGCGGGAGTTCCTGGAGCGCTACCCGGAGCCGGTCTCGGTGCGCTTCCACGCGATGGACCTGGACGACTTCCTGCTCAACCCGCTGCCCAACCACCTCTTCACCCGCGACACCTCCGCCTGGATCTACGACGGGGTGTGCGTCAACGCGATGCGCTGGCCCGCCCGTTGGCACGAGACCGTGCACTACGAGGCGGTCTACCGCCACCACCCGCTGTTCGCGGCGGGCTTCGACAGGGGGGCGGAGGAGAGCGGCTTCCACGTCTGGTCCGAGGGGCAGGCCGCCTATCCGTCCACCATCGAGGGCGGCGACGTGCTCGTCATCGGCGCGGGCGCGGTGCTGATCGGGATGAGCGAGCGGACCACGCCGCAGGCCGTGGAGATGCTCGCCCACCGGCTCTTCGCCACCGGCTCGGCCCGCACGATCGTGGCCCTGGACATGCCGAAGCGGCGCGCGTTCATGCACCTGGACACCGTGATGACGATGGTGGACGGCGGCACCTTCACGCAGTACGCCGGGCTGGGCATGCTCCGCTCGTACACCATCGAGCCGGGGGTGGGCGAGCGCGAGCTGAAGGTCACCGACCACCCGCCGGAGCACATGCACCGCGCGATCGCCGCCGCGCTCGGCCTCGACTCGATCCGGGTGCTGACCGCGACGCAGGACGTGCACGCGGCGGAGCGCGAGCAGTGGGACGACGGCTGCAACGTGCTGGCGATCGAGCCGGGTGTGGTGGTCGCCTACGAGCGCAACGCGACGACCAACACCTACCTGCGCAAGCACGGCATCGAGGTCATCACCATCCCCGGCAGCGAGCTCGGGCGCGGCCGGGGCGGGCCGCGCTGCATGAGCTGTCCCATCGAACGGGACGCGGTCGGCCGGGGCTGAGGCAGCATTGAATACCCATACGTTCGATCGTATATACTTCCGATTTCCCGTAGTCGTGAGCTAGGAGCCCACCCCATGGCGACAGACCTCAAGGGACGTCATTTCCTGAAGGAAACGGACTTCACCGCCGAGGAGTTCCGCAGCCTCGTCGAGCTCGCCGCCGAGCTCAAGGCCGCGAAGCGGGCGGCCGTCGAGGAGCAGCGGCTCCGGGGCCGGCACGTCGCACTCGTCTTCGAGAAGACCTCCACCCGCACCCGCTGCGCCTTCGAGGTCGCCGCCGCCGACCAGGGCGCCCGTACGACGTACCTCGACCCGGTGGGCTCGCAGATCGGTCACAAGGAGTCCGTCCGGGACACCGCCCGGGTCCTCGGCCGGATGTTCGACGCCATCGAGTACCGCGGCCACGGCCAGGAAGTGGTCGAGGAGCTCGCGGCGTACGCGGGGGTGCCGGTCTTCAACGGGCTCACCGACGAGTGGCACCCGACCCAGATGCTCGCCGACGTGCTCACGATGTCCGAGCAGACGGCCAAGCCGCTGGAGCACGTCGCCTACGCCTATCTCGGCGACGCCCGCTACAACATGGGCAACTCCTACCTCATCACCGGGGCGATCCTCGGCATGGACGTCCGCATCGTGGCGCCCGAGGAGCTCTGGCCCTCCCCGGAGGTCATCGCCGAGGCCCGGCGGCTGGCCGCGAAGAGCGGCGCGCGCCTCACGCTCACCGCGGACGTCGCCGAGGGCGTGCGCGACGCGGACTTCGTCGCCACCGACGTGTGGGTGTCCATGGGCGAGCCCAAGGAGGTCTGGGACGCGCGGATCGCGCTGCTGGCGCCGTACGCCGTCACCATGGACGTGCTGCGGGCCACGGGCAACCCGGCGGTGAAGTTCCTGCACTGCCTGCCCGCCTTCCACGACCTCGGCACGACGGTCGCCCGCGAGATCCACGAGCGCCACGGCCTGACGTCGCTGGAAGTGACCGACGAGGTCTTCGAGTCCACGCACTCCGTCGTCTTCGACCAGGCGGAGAACCGCATGCACACGATCAAGGCGGTGCTGGTGGCGACGCTGGGGGACTGACGGTGGGCCTGCGATCGAGGGCAACGCGGCGAAGTCGTGCCGGGTTCGGGGCGCAGCCCCGGTTCAGGGAGCGAAACGAACCCGCACCCAGAAGCAGGGGCAGCAGCCTGCCCTATCGCGCACCCGTGACGACAGTCACAGCACGGTGATAACTTCACGGAGCAGGCACCAGCCCTCTGGCTGAAGGAGTCCGCACCATGGCCCCGTTCACCGGCTCCGCACCCCGCACCGAGAAATGGCGGCACCTGCGCCTCGCGGTCGACTCCGGCGTCGCCACCGTCACCCTCTCCCGCCCCGGCAAGCTCAACGCCCTCACCTTCGGCGCCTACGCGGACCTGCGCGACCTGCTGCCCGAGCTCGCGCGCGACGGCGGCGTACGGGCCCTCGTCCTCGGCGGCGAGGGCCGGGGCTTCTGCTCCGGCGGTGACGTCGACGAGATCATCGGCGCCACCCTGGCCATGGACACCGGCCGCCTCCTCGACTTCAACCGGATGACCGGACAGGTCGTGCGCGCCCTGCGCGAGTGCCCGTTCCCCGTGATAGCCGCCGTGCACGGCGTGGCGGCGGGCGCCGGCGCCGTCCTCGCGCTCGCCGCGGACTTCCGCGTCGCCGACCCCACCGCCCGCTTCGCCTTCCTCTTCACCAGGGTCGGCCTCTCCGGCGGTGACATGGGCGCCGCCTACCTCCTGCCCCGTGTCGTCGGCCTCGGCCACGCGACCCGGCTGCTGATGCTCGGCGAACCCGTACGCGCGGAGGAGGCCGAACGGATCGGCCTCATCAGCCAGTTTACCGAGGAGGGCGGCGCGGCCGCGGCGGCCCGGTCGCTCGCCCACCGCCTCGCCGCCGGGCCCGCCCTCGCCCACGCCCAGACCAAGGCCCTGCTCACCGCCGAGCTCGACATGCCCCTCGCCGCGGCCGTCGAACTCGACGCCGCCACCCAGGCGCTGCTGATGAACAGCGCCGACTACGCCGAGTTCCACGCCGCGTTCACCGAGAAGCGGCCGCCGGTCTGGCGAGGGCGGTGAGCATGCGGGTCGCGGTCATCGGCGGCGGCCCCGGCGGCCTCGGCGCCGCCGCCCTGCTGAAACGTCTCGGCCCCGACCGCCGGGTCACCCTCTGGGAGCGCAACGCCCCCGACGACACCTTCGGCTTCGGGGTCGTCCTCTCCGACGAGACGCTCGGCGGCATCGAGACCGCCGACCCGGCCGTCCACGCCGCCCTGCGCGCGGAGTTCGTCCGCTGGGACGCCATCGACATCGTGCACCGGGGCCGCACCCTCACCTCCGGCGGCCACGGCTTCGCCGCCCTCGGCCGGCACCGGCTCCTGGAGATCCTCCACGCCCGCTGCCGCGAGCTCGGCGTCGACCTCCGCTTCCGCACCGAGGCGCCGCCCGCCGCCGAACTGGCCCGCTCCCACGACCTCGTCATCGCCGCCGACGGCGTGCACAGTGCCACACGCGACTCCCACCGCGACCACTTCCGGCCCACCCTCACCACACACCGCTGCCGCTACATCTGGCTCTCCGCCGAATTCGCGCTCGACGCCTTCCGCTTCGAGATCGCCGAGACCGAGCACGGGCTGATGCAGCTCCACGCCTACCCCTACGCCCGCCCCACGGGCGGCGGACCCGGCGCGAGCACCGTCATCGTCGAGATGCGCGAGGAGGTCTGGCGGCGCGCCGGGCTCGACCGCTGCGACGAGGCCACCTCCGTCGAACGGTGCGGCGCCTACTTCGCCGGCCTCCTCAAGGGCCGCCCTCTGCGCGCCGACCGCTCCGCCTGGACCGCCTTCCGCACGGTCACCAACGCCCGCTGGTCCCACGGCAACACCGTCCTCCTCGGCGACGCCGCCCACACCGCCCACTTCTCCATCGGCTCCGGCACCAAGCTCGCCGTCGAGGACGCCGTCGCCCTCGCCGCGCACCTCCAGGGCGCCACCCCGGTCACCGAGGCGCTCACGGCGTACGAGGCCGAGCGCCGCCCCGTCGTCGAATCCACCCAGCGGGCCGCCCGCGCCAGCCTCGAATGGTTCGAGGACCTCGCCGTCCACGTGGGCCGCCCGCCCCGCCGGTTCGCCTTCGACCTCCTCACCCGCAGCCGCCGCGTCACCCACGACAACCTCCGCCTGCGCGACGCGGACTTCGTCGCCTCGGTGGAGGCGGAGGCGGGCATACCTCCCGGCACCCCGCCGATGTTCACCCCCTTCCGGCTGGGCGGGCTGACCCTGCGCAACCGTGTCGTCGTCTCGCCCATGGACATGTACTCCGCCGTCGACGGCACTCCCGGCGACTTCCACCTCGTCCACCTCGGCGCCCGCGCCCTCGGCGGCGCCGGGCTGGTGATGACCGAGATGGTCTGCGTCAGCGCCCGAGGGCGCATCACCCCCGGCTGTACGGGCCTGTACGCGCCGGAGCACGAGAGCGCCTGGCACCGGGTCACCGGCTTCGTCCACACCCAGGCGCCCGGCGCGGCCATCGGCGTCCAGCTCGGCCACTCCGGGCGCAAGGGCTCCACCCGGCGCCAGTGGGAAGGCATCGACCAGCCGCTGCCGCACGGCAACTGGCCCGTCGTCGCCCCCTCCGCCCTGCCCTACCGGCCCGGCGTCAACCAGGTGCCGCACGCCCTGAGCGCCACCGAGATGGCGGTCATCCGCGGGCAGTTCGTCCGCAGCGCCGAAGCGGCCGCCCGCGCGGACTTCGACCTCCTCGAACTCCACTGCGCACACGGCTATCTGCTCTCCAGCTTCCTCTCCCCGCTCACCAACCGGCGCGCCGACGCCTACGGCGGCCCCCTCGCCGCCCGGCTGCGCTACCCCCTGGAGGTCTTCGACGCGGTCCGGGCCGTCTGGCCCGCCGGCCGGCCCATGACCGTACGGATCTCCGCCACCGACTGGGCGGACGGCGGGACGACCGGCGAGGACGCCGTCGAGATCGCCCGCGCCTTCGCCGGTCACGGCGCCGACGCCGTCGACGTCTCCACCGGCCAGGTCGTCCCCGGCGAGCGGCCCGCGTACGGCCGCTCCTACCAGACGCCCTTCGCCGAACGGATCCGTCACGAGGCGGGCGTCCCGGTGATCGCGGTGGGCGCCATCTCCTCCTGGGACGACGTCAACTCCCTGATCCTCGCGGGCCGCGCCGACCTCTGCGCCCTCGCGCGCCCGCACCTCTACGACCCGCAATGGACCCTGCACGCGGCCGCGGAGCAGGGCTACGAGGGCGCGTCCGCGCCGTGGCCCGCCCCCTACCGGGCAGGCAGCCGGAGGCCGCCGACGGGGCGGGGGACGTAGGCCGCGGCCACCGGCCTAGGCCAGGGCCGCGTCCACGAACCGCGACCCCGCCGCGCGCAGCCGCGCGTGCAGGCCCGCGAAGACGCGCGCGGACCGTACCCCCGGCCAGTCCGCCGGGAGCAGGGACGGTGGCAGGCCCGGGTCCGCGTAGGGGAGGTGGCGCCAGGAGTCCAGGGCGAGGAGGTGGTCGCGGTACGCCTCCTGCGGCGGTACGGTCCGGCGCCGTGCCCACCGGTGGAGCACGGGCTCGTGCGCGGCCAGGAAGGTGCGGTGCCGGCCGGCCAGTGACTCCAGGTCCCACCACCGGGCCACCGCCTCCGCCGTCGGCTCGAAGCCGAGGTGGCAGCCGCGGAACAGGTCGACGTAGGAGTCCAGTTCGAGGCGCTGCAGGGTGTGCCGGGTCTCCTCGTGGACGTGCGCGGGCGCGATCCACACCCCGGGCGCGGCCGCGCCGAAGCCCAGCCGGGCCAGCCGGGAGCGCAGCAGGTGACGCTTGTGCCGCTCCTCCTCGGGCACCGAGAAGACGGCCAGCAGCCAGCCGGTCGCGGGACGTGTCGCCGCGCGGCCGTAGATGCGCCGGTCGCCGTCGTCGAGCAGTTGCCGGGCTGCGTCGGACAGTCCGTATCCCGCCGCGCCCTGCGGGGTGCGGCCCGCGACGAGCAGCCCGCGGCGTTTGAGCCGCGAGACGGCGGACCGTACCGAGGGCGAGTCCACGCCCACGGTGGCCAGCAACCGGATCAGTGCCGCGATCGGCACGGTGCGGCCGGCCGGCTGTTCGGCGCGGGTGCGACCGTACGCGCCGTAGAAAGTGACGATGAGGGACCGAGGGGTGTGCGGTGGTTGCTGGTCAGTCACGGGGAAACTGTAAAGCTCCGGTACGCAGTCGGAAGCGCTGGAGCTTGCCGGTGGGCGTGCGGGGAAGGGCATCGTGGAACTCGATCTCGCGAGGGCACTTGTACGGGGCGATCTCCTTTTTGGTGAACTCCCTCAGCTCCTCGGCGGTTTCCGCGGTCCGGGGCACGCCCGGCCGCAGCACCACATGGGCGACGACGGCCTCGCCCCGCCGCTCGTCCGGCCGTCCGACGACGGCCGCCTCCAGCACCTGCGGATGGCGCAGCAGCGCCTCCTCGACCTCGGGGCCCGCGATGTTGTGGCCCGCCGAGATGATCATGTCGTCGGCGCGGGCGACGTAGCGGAAGTGGCCGTCGGGCTCGCGGACACAGGTGTCGCCGGTGAGGTTCCAGCCGTCCCGTACGTACGCGCGCTGCCGGTCGTCCGCGAGGTAGCGGCAGCCGGTGGGTCCGCGCACGGCCAGCAGTCCCGGTTGGCCGTCGGGCACGGGCTGTCCGTCCGTGCCGACGACGCGCGCCTCGTAGCCGGGCACCGGCACTCCGGTCGTGCCGGGGCGGGCGTCCTCGTCGGCGGCGGAGATGAAGATGTGCAGCATCTCCGTGGCGCCGATGCCGTTGATGAGCCGCAGGCCGGTGGCCCGCCGCCAGGCGTGCCAGAGCGCGGCCGGCAGGTGCTCGCCCGCGGAGACGCACCGGCGCAGGGACGAGGTGTCGTACGCGCCCAGCCGGGCGAGCATGGCGCGGTAGGCGGTCGGCGCGGTGAACAGCACGGAGACGCCGTGCCGTTCGATGTCCTCCAGCAGCCGCTCGGGGCCGTGCCAGTCGGCGAGCAGCGTCGAGGCGCCCGCCCGCAGCGGGAAGATCACCAGACCGCCGAGCCCGAAGGTGAAGCCGAGCGGCGGGCTGCCCGCGAAGACGTCGGAGGGGCGGGGCCGCAGCACTCGCTCGGAGAAGGTGTCGGCGACCGCGAGCACGTCCCGGTGGAAGTGCGCGCAGCCTTTGGGCCGTCCGGTGGTGCCGGAGGTGAAGGCGATCAGGGCGACGTCGTCGGCGGAGGTCGCGACGGATGCGTACGATGAGGGTTTGTCCGCGGCCAGCCGCAGAAGGTCGCCGGGTGCGCTTCCGCCGTACGGCGTGACCCGTAAGGAGGTCACGGACGCCCGTTCCAGGTCGGCCAGCGATCTGCTGTCGCACAACGCGTGCCGTATCCGGGCCAGTTCGCAGACCGTCGCCAGCTCCTGCGGGCGGTGCGCGGCGAGAACGGTCACTGCCACGGCCCCCGCCTTCATCACCGCCAGCCAGCAGGCCGCCAGCCACGGCGTGGTGGGGCCGCGCAGCAGCACCCGGTTGCCGGGCACCACACCGAGGTCGCCGGTGAGCGTGTGGGCGATCCGGTCGACGTGCCCCCGCAGCTCGCCGTACGACCAGACGCCGCCCGTCCCGTCGCGCACGGCGGGCCGGTCCGCGCCCAGCCGGTCCACCGTCGCGTCCAGCAGCTCCGCACCGCAGTTGAGCCGGGCGGGGTAGCGCAGCGGGGGGTGGTCCGCCAGGTCGAAGCGGAGCGCGGGCCACTCGTTCGCGGGCGGGAGGTGGTCGCGGGGGAAGGTGTCGGCGTGGGCCGACGGCTCGAGCTCCATCGCCGGGACGCCCCCTCGTGCCGAGGAATGGGATGGACAAGAGACAGACAACGGTCAGACAAGGGACGGGCAAGGAACGGACGGGGTCTTGCCAGCCGTACGGATCCGCTGTCAGCGTAGCGAGTTGGTGACGGCAGTCAACACAGCGCGATAAGCGACCGAGTGGACCGGGAGGGAGGCGGCCGGTGGCCCCTTCGTTCGCCCTCGACCCGGAACAGCGCGCCTGGTGCGCGGAGTTGCGGGCCCTCGCCGCGCGGCGGCTGCGCCCCCTCGCCGCCACGGGCGAGCCCGGCCGCGTCAACCGCCCGCTCGTCGCCGCCCTCGGTGAACTCGGGCTCCTGGCCCGCCTCTTCCCGGCGGACGGGCCCGTGCGCGCCATGGACCTGTGCCTGCTGCGCGAGTCCCTCGCCATGGAGTGCACGGAGGCGGAGACGGCCCTCGCCCTCCAGGGCCTGGGGGCCGCGCCGGTCGCCCGGTACGGCACCGGGGCGCAGCGCTCGCGGTGGCTGCCCGAGGTGGTGGCGGGCCGCGCCGTCGCCGCGTTCGCGCTGAGCGAGCCGGGCGCCGGGTCGGACGCCGCCGCCCTGGAGCTGCGGGCCGAGCCCGACGGGCGCGGCTGGCGGCTGACGGGGGAGAAGTGCTGGATCTCCAACGCCCCCGGGGCCGACCTGCACACGGTCTTCGCCCGCACCGGCCCGGGCGCCCGCTCCCGTGGCATCACGGCCTTCCTCGTGCCCGGCGGCCGGCCGGGCCTGGGCGGGCAGCCGCTGGACATGCTGAGCTCGCACCCGGTCGGCACGCTCACCTTCGACGGGGTCCGGGCGGAGCCGGAGGAGGTCGTCGGGGAGGTGGGCGGCGGCTTCCGCGTGGCCATGGGCACGCTGGAGGTGTTCCGGCCGAGCGTGGGGGCGTTCGCCGTCGGCATGGCCCGCGCCGCGCTGGGCGCGGCCGTGGCCCACGCGGGCGGACGCCAGGCGTTCGGCGGCCCGTTGAAGGACCTCCAGGCCGTCTCCCACCAGCTCGCCGAGATGGCCACCCGGACCGAGGCCGCGGCCCTCCTGGTGTACGCGGCGGCCGAGGCCCTGGACGCGGGGGAGCCCGGCGTCGCGGCCCGCTCGGCGATGGCCAAGCTGTTCGCCACGGAGACCGCGCAGTACGTGGTGGACGCGGCCGTCCAGATCCACGGCGCCCGCGCGCTGCGGCGCGGCCACCTCCTCGAACACCTCTACCGCGAGGTCCGCGCGCCGCGCGTCTACGAGGGCGCCACGGAGGTCCAGCGCACCGTCATCGCGAAGGAGCTCTACCGATGAACCCACCGCCCCCGCCGGACCCGGACGCGGCCCTGTGCCGGATCAACCCCGGCGAGCTGTCGCCTCCCTCCGGCTTCACCCACGCGGTGACGGCGACCGGCGGGCGGCTGGTGTTCCTCGCGGGGCAGACGGCGCTCGACGGTGACGGCCGGGTGGTGGCGGGCGGCCTGCCGGAGCAGTTCGCGCGGGCGCTGGCCAACCTCCTCACCGCCCTCCGCGCCGCCGGCGGCGCACCGCACCACCTCGCCCGCGTCACCGTGCACACCACCGACGTCGCGGCCTACCGCGCCCACGCCGCCGAACTCGGCCGCGTCTGGCGCCGGCAGGCGGGCCGGGACTACCCGGCCATGGCGGTCGTCGGCGTGACCCGGCTCTGGGACGAGACGGCGCTGGTCGAACTCGACGGCATCGCCGTCCTGCCGTAGCCGGGCCGTCAGCTCCCGTCCTCCGCCGCCGCGCGCTCCTCGCGGGCCGCGGCGAAGCCGCGCAGCCAGGCGGCCCGCAGCGGGTCCCCGGGCCCGTACGGGCAGTCGCCGGTCCCCTCCCCGAGCTCGAAGGCCAGCCGCCCCTCCTTGAGCGCCACCACCAAGTCGGCACGTGTCGCCACGCGGTCCCCTCCCTTTCCGGTCCTTTTCCGGTCCCTTTCCGGTTCGTCGGCCCGGGGCCGTCCTAGATGTCGCGGAAGATCTCGATCTGCGCGCCGATCGAGTTGAGCCGCTCCGCGAGGTCTTCGTAGCCGCGGTTGATCACATAGACGTTGCGCAGCACCGAGGTGCCCTCGGCCGCCATCATCGCCAGCAGGACGACCACGGCGGGGCGCAGCGCGGGCGGGCACATCATCTCGGCGGAGCGCCAGCGGGTCGGTCCCTCGACGAGCACGCGGTGGGGGTCGAGGAGCTTGACGTCGGCGCCGAGGCGGTTGAGGTCGGTGAGGTAGATGGCGCGGTTGTCGTAGACCCAGTCGTGGATGAGGGTCTGTCCCTGCGCGGCGGCGGCGATGGCCGCGAAGAACGGCACGTTGTCGATGTTGAGGCCGGGGAACGGCATCGGGTGGATCTTGTCGATCGGCGCCCGCAGCTTGGAGGGGCGCACGGTCAGGTCGAGCAGGCGCGTACGGCCGTTGTCCGCCGGGTACTCCGGGCTGCGCTCGTGGTCGAGGCCCATCTCCTCCAGGACGGCGAGCTCGATCTCCATGAACTCCACGGGGACGCGGCGGATCGTCAGCTCGGACTCGGTGACGACGGCTGCGGCGAGCAGGCTCATGGCCTCCACCGGGTCCTCGGAGGGCGCGTAGTCGACGTCCCGGTCGATGGTGGCCACGCCGTGCACGGTGAGGGTGGTGGTGCCGATGCCCTCGACCTTGACGCCGAGCTCCTCCAGGAAGAAGCAGAGGTCCTGGACCATGTAGTTGGAGCTGGCGTTGCGGATGACGGTGACGCCGTCGTGGCGGGCCGCCGCCAGGAGCGCGTTCTCGGTGACGGTGTCGCCGCGCTCGGTCAGCACGATCGCCCGGGTGGGTGCGACCGAACGGTCGACCTGCGCGTGGTAGGTGCCGTCGGTGGCGGTGACCTCGAGGCCGAAGTGGCGCAGGGCCGTCATGTGCGGCTGCACGGTCCGGGTGCCGAGGTCGCAGCCGCCCGCGTACGGGATCTTGAAGTGGTCCATCCGGTGCAGCAGCGGGCCGAGGAACATGATCACGCTGCGGGTGCGGCGGGCGGCCTCGGTGTCCATCGCCGCGAGGTCGAGCTCGGTGGGCGGGACGATCTCCAGGTCGTTGCCGTCGTTGATCCAGCGGGCCCGGACGCCGATGCTGCCGAGGACCTCCAGGATCCGGTAGACCTCCTCGATCCGGGCGACCCGGCGCAGTGTCGTGCGGCCCGCGTTGAGGAGGGTCGCGCACAGCAGTGCCACACAGGCGTTCTTGCTGGTCTTGACGTCGATGGCGCCGGAGAGACGGCGGCCGCCGACGACCCTCAGGTGCATGGGTCCCGCGTATCCGAGGGAGACGATCTCGCTGTCCAGCGCCTCGCCGATCCTGGCGATCATATCAAGGCTGATGTTCTGATTTCCCCGCTCGATGCGATTGACGGCGCTCTGGCTGGTGCCGAGGGCGTCTGCGAGCTGGGACTGCGTCCAGCCGCGGTGCTGCCGCGCGTCACGGATGAGCTTGCCGATGCGGGCGAGGTAGGCGTCTGTCATGAGTCAGACGGTATCTCAGATATGAGATTTCTTCCTGTGGGGGCCGCTGCCCGCCGCCGACCTGCTGTGTTGTGTCGTATTCCTGACGGTCATTGCTTTCCCCGTGTGACGGAGGACCAGACACCGCCGCCGCTCCTTTCCCACCCGCCGGGCGCATCGCGTGTCGTCGCGAGCGAGGGTTCGCCTCCGTGCGCCGGGGTGGCCGGCCCGGCGCGGCCGTGGACCGCCCGACATGCGCACCCGGAGGCCCCCGTGCCACGCTGATCGGGGCGGGACGGACTCACCCGGCCCGCCCGATCCACCTCGTAGAGGAGGGCCGGCATGACCGACAGGGAACGCGACCCGCGGTACGTGGACGACATGACGGAGGAGACGCTCGGCGCCAAGGAGCAGGAGCGTCAGGAGCGCCAGCGGCAGCAGGAGGCGCAGCGCGGCCGGCCGGAGGGCGACGCGGGCTCGCGCGCCGGCCGGGACGACTCCGACGACGACCGGTGACGGCCTGCCGGGGCGTATCGGGGCCAGCCGGGACATGACCGTGCGGCGGCGATGTACTAGAGTTATCTCGACATCGAGATATCTGCCGAGAGGCGTACCGCTGTCGCGCCAGTAAGGCATGCCTAACTAAGGCACACCTTAGCGGATTGGCGCGAACCCGTGACGGCAGGATTGCCGCAGTACGCGAATTCATGCATGAAGGAGACTGTCGTGTCGGCGAACAGCTTCGACGCCCGCAGCACGCTGCGCGTGGGCGACGAGTCGTACGAGATCTTCCGGCTGGACAAGGTCGAGGGCGCCGCGCGCCTTCCCTACAGCCTGAAGGTGCTGCTGGAGAACCTGCTCCGCACGGAGGACGGCGCGAACATCACCGCCGACCACATCCGCGCGATCGGCGGCTGGGACTCCCAGGCCCAGCCCAGCCAGGAGATCCAGTTCACGCCGGCCCGCGTGATCATGCAGGACTTCACCGGCGTGCCCTGCGTCGTGGACCTCGCCACCATGCGTGAGGCCGTCAAGGAGCTCGGCGGCGACGCGGCGAAGGTCAACCCGCTGTCCCCGGCCGAGCTGGTCATCGACCACTCCGTCATCGCCGACAAGTTCGGCACGAAGGACGCCTTCGGCCAGAACGTCGAGCTGGAGTACGGCCGCAACAAGGAGCGCTACCAGTTCCTGCGCTGGGGCCAGACCGCCTTCGACGACTTCAAGGTCGTCCCCCCGGGCACCGGCATCGTCCACCAGGTGAACATCGAGCACCTGGCCCGCACGGTCATGGTCCGGGGCGGCCAGGCGTACCCCGACACCCTCGTCGGCACCGACTCGCACACCACCATGGTCAACGGCCTCGGCGTGCTGGGCTGGGGCGTCGGCGGCATCGAGGCCGAGGCCGCGATGCTCGGCCAGCCGGTCTCCATGCTCATCCCGCGTGTCGTCGGCTTCAAGCTGACCGGTGAGCTGCCGGCCGGCACCACCGCCACCGACCTGGTGCTGACCATCACCGAGATGCTGCGCAAGCACGGTGTCGTCGGCAAGTTCGTCGAGTTCTACGGCGAGGGCGTCGCCGCCACCTCGCTGGCCAACCGCGCCACCATCGGCAACATGTCGCCGGAGTTCGGCTCCACCGCCGCGATCTTCCCGATCGACGGCGAGACGCTGAAGTACCTGAAGCTCACCGGCCGCTCCGAGCAGCAGGTCGCGCTGGTCGAGGCGTACGCCAAGGAGCAGGGCCTGTGGCTGGACCCGGCCGCCGAGCCGGACTTCTCCGAGAAGCTGGAGCTGGACCTCTCCACCGTGGTCCCCTCCATCGCCGGCCCGAAGCGCCCGCAGGACCGCATCATCCTGGCCAACGCCGCCCAGCAGTTCGCGCTGGACGTCCGCAACTACGTCGAGGACGACGACGAGGCGGGCAAGGAGTCCTTCCCGGCCTCCGACGCCCCGGCCTCCACCAACGGCGTCCCGAGCCGCCCGACCACGGTCACGGCTCCCGACGGCACCACCTACGAGATCGACCACGGCGCCGTCACCGTCGCCGCGATCACCTCCTGCACCAACACCTCGAACCCCTACGTCATGGTCGCCGCCGCGCTCGTGGCCAAGAAGGCGGTCGAGAAGGGCCTGACCCGCAAGCCGTGGGTCAAGACCACCCTCGCCCCGGGCTCCAAGGTCGTCACCGACTACTTCGACAAGGCGGGCCTGACCCCCTACCTCGACAAGGTCGGCTTCAACCTCGTCGGCTACGGCTGCACCACCTGCATCGGCAACTCCGGCCCGCTGCCGGAGGAGGTCTCCAAGGCCGTCAACGAGCACGACCTGGCCGTCACCTCGGTGCTCTCCGGCAACCGCAACTTCGAGGGCCGGATCAACCCCGACGTCAAGATGAACTACCTGGCGTCCCCGCCGCTGGTCGTCGCGTACGCCATCGCGGGCTCCATGAAGGTGGACATCACCAAGGACGCCCTGGGCACCGACCAGGACGGCAACCCGGTCTTCCTCAAGGACATCTGGCCCTCCGAGGCCGAGGTCAACGACGTCGTGGCCAACGCCATCGGCGAGGACATGTTCAACAAGTCCTACCAGGACGTCTTCGCGGGCGACGCCCAGTGGCAGGCGCTGCCGATCCCGACCGGCAACACCTTCGAGTGGGACACCGAGTCCACCTACGTCCGCAAGCCCCCGTACTTCGAGGGTATGACGATGGAGACCACCCCGGTCTCCGACATCGCCGGCGCCCGCGTCCTCGCCAAGCTCGGCGACTCGGTCACCACCGACCACATCTCCCCGGCCGGTGCCATCAAGGCCGACACCCCGGCCGGCAAGTACCTCACCGAGCACGGTGTCGAGCGCCGTGACTTCAACAGCTACGGCTCGCGCCGCGGCAACCACGAGGTCATGATCCGCGGCACGTTCGCCAACATCCGCCTGCGCAACCAGATCGCGCCGGGCACCGAGGGCGGCTTCACCCGCGACTTCACCAAGGGCGACGCCCCGGTGTCGTTCATCTACGACGCGTCGCGCAACTACATCGAGCAGGGCATCCCGCTGGTCGTCCTGGCCGGCAAGGAGTACGGCTCCGGCTCGTCCCGCGACTGGGCCGCCAAGGGCACCGCGCTGCTCGGCGTCAAGGCCGTCATCGCCGAGTCCTACGAGCGCATCCACCGCTCGAACCTCATCGGCATGGGCGTCCTGCCCCTGCAGTACCCCGAGGGCGCCACGGCCGAGTCGCTCGGCCTGACCGGCGAGGAGACCTTCTCCTTCACCGGCGTGGAGGAGCTGAACAACGGCACCACCCCGCGCACGGTCAAGGTCACCACCGACACCGGCGTCGAGTTCGACGCGGTCGTCCGCATCGACACCCCCGGTGAGGCCGACTACTACCGCAACGGCGGCATCATGCAGTACGTGCTGCGCTCGCTGATCCGCAAGTAAGCGGTTCCGCACGGCCGGTTGAGGGCCGCACCCCCGTCTCGTACGGGGGTGCGGCCCTCGCCGCGTTTTCGGCAACCTCGTGAGGCATCCCAACTCGTAAGGGTGATCAGGGGGTTGGGAAAGTGTTGGCCAATCCCTTCCCGGTTAGTCTCCGGCGGGGGTCGATGCCGGGACGATATCGCTCCCCAGGGAGGGAAATACCTATGGGAACCGCCATCACTTTCGGGGAGCTCGCGTGCCTTTCGGGCGAGGAGCTCCCCCAGCGGCTCGTGCTGTCGAGTGTGCTGTCGGCGGGATCCGACCAGCCGGTGTATCCGGCCATGGTGAAGTCCGACCACGGCACGACGGTCGCCTACGCCTGCCAGTACCGGCAGAACGCGGGAAGTCCTCCGCTCCTCGTCTTCCTGGGACTCGCCTCCCGGGACCCCGGCTATACGACGACGTGCATTCCCGCGGCCATCTCCAGTCATTGAGCCGATTCAGGCACTTGCGGAAGGGAAATGGAATGGACAACACCATCAGCTTCGAGGAACTCGACAACGTCACCGGCGAGGTGCTGCCCGAACGGACGGTCATGGGCATCATGGCCACCCCACTCGGCTTCGGCGACGGTGACGGCGGCGCCGGAGCGGGCGCCTCCAGCAGCAGCTCCGCGGCGGCCACGGGCGGCGGCGTCTTCGCCCCGCAGCCGAGCCACCACGGCGCCACGATGCTGTCGTCCTGCCAGTCCATCGACCGGCAGGGCACCCCGGGTCTGTTCGGCTCGCTCGGCCTGGGCTCCGAGAACCCCGCCTCCAACGTGACCTGCACCCCGGCGGCCGTCGCCAGCTACTGATCCCCTAGCGGCCCGTCGTACGCACGTCGTACGCACGTCGTACACACGGGGGAGGACCGGGCGCGTCCGGTCCTCCCCCGCACTCTGTCCCCCTACGGAGAGCGCCCATGTCACTGCCCGCGCTGGTGCCCGGCACGGAACTGGTCGGCGAGTTCGAGGATTCCGGATACCGCGAGCCGCCCCACCTGGTCTGCCGCCCGGACGGGCAGGTCGTGCGCCTGCCGCCGCTGCTCTACCAACTCGCCCGCGCGCTCGACGGGCAGCCCCTGGAGCGCGTGGCCGAGCGGCTCAGCCGGGAGACGGGGCGGGGCTTCACCGCGGAGCACATCGTCTTCCTCATCGACAAGAAGCTCGTCCCGCTCGGCCTGACGACCTACAGCGACGGCTCACCACCCCCGCCCACCCGGAAGAGCGACCCCTTCCTGGCCTTCCGCTTCCGGCTGGCGGTACTGCCGCGGCGCGCCACGTGGTTCCTCTCCGGCCTGTTCGCCTGGCTGTTCCACCCGGTGCCGGTGCTCGCCGCCCTCGGCACGTTCGCCGGCGGCGAGGTGTGGCTGTGGATGACCCAGGACACCGGAGCCGCACTGCGGGCGGTCCTGACGTCCCCGGCCGACGTGCTGCTCGTCGTCCTCCTGGCCATCGCCTCCTGCGTGTTCCACGAAATGGGCCACGGCGCGGCCTGCCGCTACGGAGGCGCCCGGCCGGGGGCGATGGGATGCGGCATCTATCTGGTGTGGCCCGCCTTCTACACCGACATCACCGATTCCTACCGGCTGGGGCGCGCCGGGCGGATCCGGGCCGACCTGGGCGGCGTGTATTTCAACGCGCTGTTCGTCCTCGGCCTGCTCGCGCTGTACGCGCCGGCCGGCAGTCCGCTGCTCCTGGTGGCGATCCTCTCCGTCCACCTGGAGATGATCCAGCAGCTTCTTCCCACACTGCGCTTCGACGGCTATTACATCGTCGCGGACCTGGTCGGCATCCCCGACCTCTTCAAATACATCGCGCCCATCCTGAAGCGCTTCGTACTCCGCCGCCCCCAGGACGAACGGCTCCGGGCGCTCAAGCGGTGGCCGCAGATCGTCGTCGCGGTGTGGGTCATGTTCCTGGTGCCGGCCCTCGCCCTCCAGCTGGGCATGGTGCTCGTCAACCTGCCCCAACTGCTCAGGTCGGACTGGCGGACGGCCGACCTGCTGGTGACCCGGGTCGGCACGGCGGGCTTCCCGGTCCTCGGCACGGTCTCGGCGTGCCTCCAGATCGTGCTGCTCACCCTCCCCGTCGCCGGGCTCGCGCTCGCCCTGGGGCGGCCCGTGCGGTCGCTGGGCCGCCTGGCCCTCAGGCGCCGCACCGCGTGAGGGCGGGGCGCGGCCCGGAGCCACGGGATCCGGGCCGCGCGGAGTTCACCTGAAGTGACGCACCATCAGAACAGCATCCGGTACTGGTTCCAGCCGGAGTTGCCGATCTTGACCTTGTACTCGAACGGCTGGGACGCCTTGCCCGTGCCGCGGTAGAGCCACAGGGTGCCGTCGTTGTCGCGCGCGATCAGGTCGGCCTTGCCGTCCTGGTCCACGTCACCGGTGGCCGCCAGCTTGTTGAACTGGTTCCAGCCGCCGCCGATGCGCTGCTTGGTCTCGAACGGCTTGGTGTAGTCGCCGGTGCCCTTGTAGAGCCACAGCACGCCGTCCTTGTCGCGGGCGACGATGTCGGTCCTGCCGTCACCGGTGAGGTCGCCGCGGCCTTGGATCTCGGTGTACTGGTTCCAGCCCGGACCGACCTTCTTACGGCCCGTCAGGGTGCCGTCGGGATAGGCGAGGTAGAGCCACAGGACGCCCTCGCGGTCGCGGACCAGGATGTCGGACTCGCCCGCGCCGCCGAGGTTGCCCGGGGAGATGAACTGGTCATACTGGCCCCAGTCGTCCGCGACGACCTTCGAGCTGTTCGCGGTGGCGTAGATGATGTTCTGGTCGTTGTCCCGGACGTAGAGCGCCTCGCTCAGGCCGTCGCGGTCGTTGTCGACCCGCGCCGCGGCGTTGATCCTGCCCCAGTTGCCGGTGACGAACTCCTTGGGCGTGATCCCGCCCTTGCCGTCGGGCCAGTAGAAGTAGAGGTCCTCGTTGTTGACGGCGCTCAGCGGGAAGAACGGGGCCTCGGGGGACGGGCCGTCGGCCTTGACCTTGCCGCGCGGGGCGGCCAGGCGCGGGGCGGCGGATCTGGGGGCCTGGGCGCCCGACTTGGGGTAGTCGCCGGACTTCGCCTCGCCGCGCAGCGCCTCGGAGCGGTGCTTGGCGGAGGTGTCGGCGGAGAGCTTCGCCGCCGACTTGGCCGCGCCCGGGGCGGGGGCGGCCGAGGGGCCGTCGGCCGTCGCCGTGCCGGCGGTGGTGCCGAGCACGGCGGCGGCTATGGCCGCGGTCGCGATGCGACGCACGGCCCGCGTACGGCCGGGGAGTTGAGCCACGTGGGTCTCCAGGAGGTCTCAGGTGAAGAACGGCGGGCCCGGTCCGGGCCCGCCGCAGAGACTCCATGATCTTTCACATTTTCTTTACCTGTCAATCACCATGTGGGGATCTCGGGCCGATCAGCTCGATCTCAGCGAGTGTGCCCTCACCGGCCACCGTCTCCAGCCGGTAGTGCCGGAAGAAGCCCGGTGTGTGCACCGAGAACACCCGGGTCTGCCGGTCCCAGGCGAAGGACTCGCCCGTACGCCGGTCGACCTCCGTCCAGGTCTCGCCGTCCGTCGACCCCTTGAGCACCCAGCCGCCCGGAGCCTTGGTGCGGTCGGCCGACGTGAGGGTGTACGAGGTCACGCGCGAGCCGGAGGGCACCTCCAGCGGGGCCACGGTGAAGGTCGCCTCGGTGGCCGAGGTGTTGTCCGTGAGCGCCGAGGTGCCCGGCGCCGTCAGGTCGCCCTCCGGCTCCGCCACCGCGTCGCCCCGGGTGAGCGAGGTGGGCCCCGCGTCCCGGCCGCTGCCCCACGACGAAGGCCGGGGGCCCATGGTGAACTCCAGCGTCCCGCCGTTCGCCACCACCGAGTGGGGGAGCGCCGTGGAGGTCCACTTCTTGCCGTTCACCCGCAGGCCCTGCACGTAGACGTTCCGGGCGCTGTTGCCCGGCGCCTTCACGACCAGGTCGTGCCCGTTCTCCAGGTGCACGGTGGCCTGCGTGAACAGCGGCGAACCGATGGCGTACTCCCCGCCGCCCATCACCAGCGGATAGAAGCCGAGGGCGCTGAAGACGTACCACGCCGACATCTCGCCGTTGTCCTCGTCGCCCGGGTAGCCCTGGCCGATCTCGCTGCCGAGGTAGAGGCGGGACAGCACCTCGCGGACCTTCGCCTGCGTCTTCCACGGCTGCCCCGCCGCGTCGTACATGTAGGTGATGTGGTGCGAGGGCTGGTTGCTGTGGCCGTACATCCCCATCCGGACGTCCCGGGCCTCGGTCATCTCGTGGATGACACCGCCGTACGAACCGGCGAACTCGGGCGACCCGGTCTCGGGCGTGCTGAAGAAGGCGTCGAGCTTGCGCGCCAGGCCGTCGCGGCCTCCGTAGAGGTTGGCCAGCCCCCTGCTGTCCTGCGGAACCGTGAACGCGAAGTTCCAGCCGTTGGTCTCGGTGTAGTCGTAGCCCCAGACGCGGGGGTCGTACTGCCGGGGCGTCAGCCGCCAGGTGCCGGAGGGGTCCTTGCCCTGGAAGAAGCCGACGGCCGGGTCGAAGAGCTTCACGTAGTTCCGGGCGCGGTTCAGGAAGTAGTGGGACTCGTCCCGGTAACGGGCCTTGTGGGTCTTCTCGTAGAGGGCCCGGCCCATCTGCCCGAGGCCGAAGTCGTTGATGTAGCCGTCCATCGCCCAGGACATGCCCTCGCGCGTCGTGGTGCTCGTGTAGCCGAGGAAGGCGGAGGTCTCCATGCCCTTGCGGCCCACGCCGGGATTGGGCGGGGCCACCGTGGCGTTCTTCAGCGCCGCCGCGTACGCCGCCTCGGCGTCGAAGCCGACGCCCTTGGCGTAGGCGTCGGCGAAGGCGACGTCCGAACTGGTGCCGGTCATCAGGTCGGCGTAGCCGGGGGAGGACCAGCGGGAGATCCAGCCGCCGTCCTTGTACTGCTGGACGAAGCCGTCGATGAGCTTCCCCGCCCGCTTCGGGGTCAGCAGGGTGTACGCGGGCCAGGCGGTGCGGTAGGTGTCCCAGAAGCCGTTGTTGACGTAGACCTCGCCGTCGACGACCTTCGCGCCGGTACGGGTCGGGGTGGGCTCGCCGGCGGGCGGGCTGAAGGGGCTGGCGTAGCGGCTGTGGGGGTGCGCGGCGGAGCCGGTGTTCTCGAAGCCCGAGTTGGGATAGAGGTAGAGGCGGTAGAGGCTGGAGTAGAGCGTGGTCAGCTGGTCCCGGCTCGCGCCCTTGACCTCGATCCGGCCCAGGACGTCGTCCCACGCGGCGCGGGCGCGGTCGTGCACCTCGGCGAAGGAGGTGCCGGCCGGGATCTCCTGGTCGAGATTGGCCTTCGCCTGGTCGACGCCGATGAGGGAGGTCGCGATGCGCAGCGTCACCGTGTGGTCCTGGCCCGGCTTGAAGCGCAGGTAGCCGGTGACACCGTCACCCCGGGTGCCCTCGGTGTCCGCGTGGCGCGTGCCGTCCGGGTCGGCCGAGCTGATCGCGCTGGAGGGGAGTTCGGGAGGGCCGCCGAGCTTGCCGCTCGCGGTGACGGGCGCGTCGAAGACGCCGTAGACGAAGAGCCGTCCGGCGCCGGTGGAGAGCCCGCTGCGCACGTCGGAGTAGCCGGTGATCACGCCGTGGTCGGGGTCGAGCGTCAGCCCTCCCTGGTCCCGGACGTTGTCAAGGATGACGCTGGCGTTCTCACCCGGAAAGGTGAAACGCATCAGGGCCGCGTGGTCGCTGGGGACGATCTCGGACTTCAGCCCGTTGTCGAAGGTGACGCCGTAGTAGTGCGGCTTCGCGATCTCGTGGGAGTGGTGGAAGGGGAGCGCGCGGGCCGTCCGCCCGGCGTCCGGGGTGCCGGTGGCGGCCGACGGCATCACCTGGAAGGTCTGCCGGTCGCCCATCCAGGGGCTCGGTTCGTGACTGGCGCTGAACGCCTGGATGGTGGGGAGGTTGTCGGCGTTGTCGGCGGCTGCGTACTGGTAGAGCCAGTCCGTCGAGCCGGCGTTGGTGACGGGGGTCCAGAAGTTGAAGCCATGGGGGACGGCGGTGGCGGGGAAGGTGTTGCCGCGGGAGAAGGTCGAGCTGGAATGCGTGCCGCGCGTGGTGAGGGCGTAGTCCGCCAGGTGCGCCGCGGGCTTCTCCGCGGGCGCGGGGGCGAGCGAGATGTCGTCCACCCAGCCGCGGAATCTCGCCGGGCCGACCGGCGAGTCGTAGGCGATGAGCACCCGGGCGACGGTCCTGCCCGCGGCGACCGCGCCGATCCGCGACTCCTTGGCGTTCCACTGGTTGACGTAGAGGGTCTTGGACTCGGCCTGGCCCTGCGGCGTGAGGCGCGCGCCGTCCTGGTCGACCGCGCCCAGCTCGCTGAGATAGGTGCCGTCGGTGAAGGCGAGGTCGATCGCGGCGTGGGTGGCCGGATAGCGCGAGTCGGGCTCCGGCATCGAGGGGAAGATCTTGTAGGAGAGCAGGGTCTCGGGGGTGACCGCGACCTTCACGGCGAAGATCTTGTTGTAGGCGTACGCGTGGCCGGTGGCCTGGTGTCTGCCTCCGTAGCGCAGGGCGTGGGTCCCGGTGAAGCCGGCGCGCGGTTTGGCCGTCGGCGAGCCGGTGGGCCCGCTGTCGACGTAGCTGCGCATGTCCGGGGGCGGCGGGCCGCCGGTGTCCGCGGTCGCCAGCTGGAGCTCGGCCAGCTGGGTGATGCCGTCCCCGGCGTTGCGGGTTATGTCCAGCCGGTACTGCCGGTAGGCGGTGCGGTTGGTGAAGGAGAACTCCTTGGTCTGGAGGCGCTTTTCGAAGAGGACGTCCTTGCGGTCGTCCAGCACCGTCCAGCTGTGCCCGTCGTCGGAGCCCTGCAGCTGCCAGTCCCTGGGGTCCCGGCCGGGGGCGTCGTTGGCGGAGGTCAGCGCGTAGCGTACGGCGGTGACCGGCTCGGACAGCTCGAATTCGAGCCAGGGCGTCCGGTCGAAGGTGAGCCACTTGGTCGTGGGCTCGCCGTCGATCAGGTTCTCCTTGACCTCCCCGGCCCCGGCGTTCTCCCCGCTCGCCCGGACGGCGGTCACCTTGTCGGTGATGTTCCCGGGGATCCCCGCGGCGTCGCTGCCGTCTATCCCGGCCGCCCGCCGCCGCCCGTCCGGCCCGGTCTCCACGGCGTTGCGCCAATCGGGCTGCGGCTCGCCCGGCTCGAAGGAGGAGCTGAAGCGCTGGGAGGCGGCCGCGTCCCGCGCGGCGGCCGCCGAGGCCATGGCCGCGGCCCCGTGCGGGGTCTGAGTGGCCGTCACCACGAGGGCGGCGGCGAGGAGGGCCAGGGGGCGGGTGAGTGTACGCCATCGGTGGCGGAACCCCTGTCGCTGACTCTGCCGCATCCCTTGCCTCTCCACGAAACCGACAACGTTGTCAACCGAGTCGCGCAGAAATAAGTAGGGCGTGAGACGCCAGTGGTGTCAAGGGTCCGGATGTTGGTGTCGTCGCGGGGGCGGCGTGGGTTGAGGAGGTCTCAACTCGGGAAAGACTGACGGTCAAAGCCGCTTTCGATCTTGCCCAGTTGATGCGAAGTGGACTATACCTGTCGGCGTCCGGGGCGGCCGCAGGCCGCCGCGGCGGATCCGGGGGAGAGCGGCGGACGGGAGCGCCGTGGGAGCGGTACCGATCCCGGCGCACACCCAGCACACCCAGCACACCAAGCTTCAACTGACCTGCGGTGTCGGGACCTTCGTCCTTGGCCGGTTCGCACGTGCGCGAGGGAAAGACCGTCACACCGCCTGAGTCCTGGAGAAGGCGAGGACTTGAGCATGGGATCCACATCGGAATTCAGCCGGAGAGATCTGGTCAAGCGGACCGCGGCACTCGGTCTGATCGCGGTGCCGTCGATGAGTGTGCTCACCGCGTGCGCCACCGGCGGTGGCAGCGACGACAAGAGCAGTGACAAGGGCGACCAGGGGAAGAAGTCGGAGAAGAATCCGCTCGGCGTCAAGAACGGTGCCCCGCTCGACGCGTTCATCTTCAAGGGCGGCCTGGGCGATCAGTACGCCAAGGACGCCGAGGCGGATTACAAGGCCACGTACGGAGCCGAGGTCAAGCACACCGGCACGCAGCAGATCGGCCCCAAGCTCCAGCCCCGCTTCGCCGGTGGCAATCCGCCGGACGTCATCGACAACTCCGGTGCCGACCACCTGGACATGAACAAGCTCTCCTCGCAAGGGCAGTTGCTCGACCTCACCCCGCTGCTCGACGCGGCCTCGCCGGACGATCCCAAGAAGAAGGTCCGGGACATCCTCTATCCGAGCGCCATCGAGAAGGGCAAGCACAAGGACGCCTTCGACGTCCTCTATTACGCCTTCACCGTCTATGGCACCTGGTATTCGCAGAAGCTGCTGTCGGACAAGGGCTGGACCTATCCGAAGTCCCTCGACGACATGATCAAGCTCTGCGAGGAGATCAAGAAGACGGGCATCGCGCCCTGGACCTACCCGGGCAAGTATCCCTACTACGTCCACTTCAACGTCTTCCCGCAGATCGCCAAGATCGGCGGTCTGGACAAGTGGATCGCGATCGACAACCTGGAGCCCAACGCCTGGACGTCCAACGACGCGGTCAAGCAGGTCATCGGGCACTACGAGGAGCTCGCCGCCAAGGGGTATTTCCTGTCGGGCAGCCAGGGCCTGACCCATATCCAGGCCCAGACCTCCTGGACCAAGGGCAAGGCCGTCTTCATCCCCAACGGCTCCTGGGTGGAGAACGAGGCGACCCCGACCACCCCCAAGGACTTCGGCATGGCCGTCGGCCCGCTCTTCGACGGCGGCTCCGGCGACAAGATGCCGCACGGCACGGTGCGCGCCGAGCCCAGCGAGCCCTTCATCGTCGCCAAGGGCGGCAAGAATCCCACGGGCGGCATGGAATTGCTGCGCATCATGCTCTCCAAGAAGCACGCGCAGAACTTCGCGCAGAAGGTCCATTCCCTGACGAGCAACATGCAGGGCGCCGAGGGCGCTTCGCTCTCCCCGGGCCTGGCCTCGGCGGCGCAGGCCGTCAAGGACGCGGGCGGCAACCAGAACCTGCTGATGATCCAGTTGCAGGAGTGGTACCCCAAGCTGACGGACGAGAAGATGGGCGGCCTGACCAGCCAGCTGCTCACCGGTGACCTCAAGGCCGCCGAGTGGATCAAGAAGACGCAGCAGTACGCGGACGAGACCGCCAAGGACAGCTCCGTCACCAAGTTCCACCGGTCGGCCTGACGGGTCCGGCGGCTCGGGACAAGGGCCGGGAGGCAGCATGCAGCACGGCAAGTACCGGTTCATCGCGGGGTTCCTGGCCCTGCCGCTGGCGGTCTACGCGATCTTTGTGATCTCGCCGTTCGTCCAGGCGTTCCAGATCGCGATGACCGACTGGAGCGGCCTCAAGGGCGCGGCGAAATACATCGGGTTCGACAACTACGACAAGCTCGTGCACAGCGACGAATTCTGGAACGCGCTCAAGCACAACGTCATCATGCTGGTGCTCGTGCCCATCGTGACGCTGGCGCTCGGCCTGTTCTTCGCCTTCATGCTCAATGTCGGCGGCAGGGCCCGGCGGGGCGCGGTGGTCACCGGGGTGCGGGGCTCGAAGTTCTACAAATTCGTCTTCTTCTTCCCCCAGGTCATCTCCATCACCATCATTTCGGTGATCTGGTTCAACATCTACAACCCCGACCCCTCGGACGGCATGCTCAACTCCCTGCTGGGGGCCGTGGGTCTGGACTCCTTGCAGAGCGCCTGGCTGGGGGAGAAGAGCATCGCGCTGGCCTGCATCATGCTGGTGATGGTCTGGGCGAACGTCGGTTTCTACGTCGTCCTCTTCTCGGCCGCCATGGCCTCCATCCCCCGGGACATCTACGAAGCGGCGCTGCTGGACGGCGCCGGCCGCGCCCACACGTTCTTCCGGATCACCCTGCCGCTGCTGTGGGACACCGTGCAGACCGGCTGGGTCTATATGGGCATCATCGCGATGGACGCCTTCGCGCTGGTGCAGATCATGTCGGTGAACATGGGCGGCCCGGACGGTGCGACGGACGTCGTCCCGCTGCGGCTCTATCAAACCGCTTTCCGTGACAGCCAATTCGGCTACGCGTCGGCCATGGGCATCGCCATGCTCATCGTGACTCTGCTGTTCGCCGTGCTCACCATGCGCTTCGCGCGTCGTGAGCGGATCGAGTTCTAGGGGTACGACGAATGACGACGGAAGCAGGCGCGGTACCCGCGAAGGAAGCGGCCGAGGCGGAACGGCGGGGCGGGCGGGACGCCGAGCGCCGCCGCCCCGAGGGCGCGGTGCTGAATGTCTTCTCGCACGGCATTCTCGTCCTCTGGGCGGTCATGGTGGGCCTGCCGCTGATCTGGGTGCTGTGGAGTTCCTTCAAGAGCAGCGGCGACATCCTCAGCTCGCCGTGGTCGCTGCCGCGCTCGTTCCACTTCGAGAACTGGGCGCACGCCTGGGAGCGGGCCAACATCGGCCGGTATTTCGCCAACACCATCATCGTCGTGGGGTGTTCGGTCGTCGGCACGATGGTGCTCGGGTCAATGGCGGGCTATGTGCTGGCCCGCTTCTCCTTCCCCGGCAACCGCTTCATCTACTACCTCTTCGTGGCCGGGATGTCCTTCCCGGTCTTCATGCTGGTCATCCCGCTGTTCTTCGTGCTGCGGGACTTCCCCGGTGTGTCCCTGCTGGCGACATATCCCGGGCTGATCCTGGTCTACATCGCCTTCTCGCTGCCGTTCACGGTCTTCTTCATGACGGCCTTCTTCCGTACGCTGCCGACCTCGGTCGCCGAGGCCGCCATGATCGACGGGGCTTCGCACACCCGGACGTTCTTCCAGGTCATGCTCCCGATGGCCAAGCCGGGTCTGATCAGCATCGGCATCTTCAATTTCCTGGGCCAGTGGAACCAGTACCTCCTGCCCATGGTCCTCAACCAGAACGAGCACCACTACGTCCTGACGCAGGGCCTCGCCCAGATCGCCCTTCAGCAGGGCTACGACGGGGACTGGGGCGGTCTGATGGCCGGCATGGTGATCGCCATGCTGCCGGTCCTGGTCGTCTATTTCCTCTTCCAGCGGCAGGTGCAGGCGGGCCTGACGGCGGGCGCGCTGAAATAGCCGCCGGGGGCGCGGACGCGCCGCTGCCCGGCCGAATGGTCAGCGGAGCGTGAACCAGACCGCCTTGCCGGGCCCCTGCGCGGCCGGGCGGACGCCCCAGGATCTCGCGCAGCTGTCGATGAGGGTGAGCCCGCGGCCCGACTCGTCGTCCCAGCCCGCGGTGACGCGGGCCGGGACCTCGGGGCTGGTGTCGTGCACGTCGACCCGCAGGAGGCCGGCGCGGCAGCTGAGGTCCACGGTCACCGGGGATTTGGTGTGCACCACGCCATTGGTGACCAGCTCCGTGACCAACAGACAGGCGGTATCGGCGAGATCGAGGCGGCCGTGGCGTTGCAGCGCGAGCCGCAGGGAGCTGCGCACGACGCTGATCATCCAGGGCTGGGCAGGGATCCGGAGTGTGTACCACCAGTCCGCGGTGGTCAGTTGGGGGTCCTCGCACATTGTGGGCTCCGTTCGGGGGGTGGAATCAAGAGTGGGATGGGATCGACCGCGAGTGCATAAATTCGGTGGGCTTTCGTCCCTGTGAGTGACTGTGCTCACGGGGTGTGTGCAGGCAGACTCTCTGCCCAAAGGAAGGGAGGATTGTCATGCCGCAGAAGCCCCCAACTATCCGACAGAAGCGCCTCGGTGCGGAGCTGCGTAAGCTCCGTGAAGCGGCGGGTATGTCAGGTGAAGATGCCGCCGAGGCGCTGGAGTGCGGACAGGCCAAGATCAGCCGCATCGAGACCGGCACCAACGGGATTCGCCCATTCGAGCTACGCGGCCTGCTGAAGGCATATGGGGTGACCGATCAGGCGCTGGTCGACTCGCTCGTGGACCTCGCCCGCGAGGGGCGCCGCCAGGGCTGGTGGAACACGTACGTGAGCGCCTTTCCCGGCATCGCCGATCTCGCGCACCTGGAGTCCAAGGCGGTGTCCGTCCAGGTCTGGCAGACCGTGCTCGTGCCCGGCCTCCTCCAGACCCCCGGCTATATGCGCGCGCTGTTCAAGGGCGGCCGGCACGGTTACGACGACGCCGCGGCCGAGCGGTGCGTGGCGGCCCGGACCACCCGGCAGGCCGTGCTCGACAAGCCGGACGCCCCCGAGCTCACCGCGGTGGTCTACGAGGCGGCGCTGCGCTGCGGGGTGGGCGGGCCGGAGGTGATGCGCGGCCAGCTGGGGCACCTCGTCGGCCTTGTGGAGCGCGGGCGGGCGCGGATCCAGGTGCTGCCGTTCGACGCGGGGGTGCACGGCGGACTGGACGGGCCGTTCGTCGTCTACGGACTGCTCGCGTCCGGCATGGACGTCGTCATGACGGACAGCCTCGCCGGGGCCGCCTATCTGGACCGGGAGGAGGATGTCCGGCGCTACCGCGCGCTCTTCGACTCCCTGCGCTCCCTCGCGCTCACCCCGGACGCCTCGCTCGTGACGATCAAGAAGCTGGCGGTACGGGCGTGACCGCCCCGCGCCCCGGGGCCCCCGGCGCCCCGGGCGGATGGCAGCGGTCCCGCTTCTCCGGCAGCGGCGGCGGCCAGGAGTGCCTGGAGGCCGCGCCCGGCTCCGGCGGGCGGCTGCGGTTCCGCGAGAGCGACCGGCCGCGCACGGTGCTGACACCCGCGCCCGACGCCTGGGCGGCCCTGCTGCGCGCGGTGAGATCCGGCGTCCTGGACGGCCCCCGGCCCGCCCGCCCACCGGGCACGGGAGCTCGATAGGGTTCAGGGCCTTGACGGGGGTTACCCCGGACAGCTCAGCTTAGAGTTCATATGTTGTACGGATGGCTGGGCTCCAGTGCTGTGGCCCGGCCTCGGGGCGGCGGTCGTGCCGTGCCCGGCGAGGCGGGAGTGAACAATCGTGGAGACTCCGGGGTCGCAGTCGTCGCTGCACCGGGCCAACCTGGAGCGGGTCGTGCGGGCCGTACGCATGGCGGGCTCGCTCACCCAGGCGGAGATCGCCCGCGCCACGGGCCTTTCGGCGGCCACGGTCTCCAACATCGTGCGGGAGCTCAAGGACGGCGGCACCGTCGAGGTCACCCCCACCTCCTCCGGCGGCCGCCGCGCCCGCAGCGTCTCCCTGTCCGGTGACGCCGGGATCGTCGTGGGCGTCGACTTCGGGCACACCCACCTGCGGGTGGCCGTCGGCAACCTCGCGCACCGCGTGCTGGCCGAGGACGCCGAGCCGCTGGACGTGGACGCCTCCGCGGCGCAGGGCCTGGACCGGGCCGAGCACCTGGTCAAGCGGTTGATCGAGGAGGCGGGCATCAACCCCGCCAAGATCCTCGGAGTGGGCCTGGGCGTGCCAGGACCGATCGACGTCGCCTCCGGGACGCTGGGCTCGACCGCGATCCTGCCGGGCTGGGCGGGCACCAACCCCCGCGACGACCTCGCCGCCCGCATCGGCGTCCCCGTCCACGTCGACAACGATGCCAACCTCGGCGCGCTGGGCGAGCTGGTCTGGGGCGCGGGCCGGGGCGCGGCCGACCTCGCGTACATCAAGGTCGCCAGCGGCGTGGGCGCCGGCCTGGTGATCAACGGACAGATCTACCGGGGCCCGGGCGGCACCGCGGGGGAGATCGGGCACATCACGCTCGACGAGGCAGGGCCGGTCTGCCGGTGCGGCAACCGCGGCTGCCTGGAGACCTTCACCGCGGCCCGCTACGTACTGCCCCTGCTCCATTCGGCCCACGGCACCGACCTGACCGTCGCCCGCATGGTGGAGCTCGCGCGCGAGGGCGACCCCGGCTGCCGCCGGGTGATCGGCGACGTCGGCCGGCACATCGGCAGCGGCGTGGCCAATCTCTGCAACCTCCTCAATCCCAGCCGTGTGGTGCTCGGCGGCGATCTCGCGGACTCCGGCGAGCTGGTGCTCGGCCCGATCCGGGAATCCGTCTCGCGGTACGCCATTCCCAGCGCCGCGCGGCAGTTGGAGGTACTCCCCGGAGCGCTGGGCGGCCGGGCCGAGGTGCTGGGCGCGCTGGCGCTCGTCCTGAGTGAAATGGGCGATTCCACGCTGCTGGACGATTCCCGTCCCGCGGGCGCTCCCCTGCCCTCCTGACGGCCGTCAGCGTTTTCCGACAGCACGCCACGGTCGTATCTTGAGTTCACGCAGATAACGAATGGCATCGTTGCCATCTCGTTAAGGATTTACTTCTTGACGCCCCCTTGGGGGCCGAGTTGACTTCCAGCCACCTCGGCCGCGATGACGCGGCCTCGTCAGGGAGGTATCTGCAAGTGAACACGCATGTGCGGCGCGCTGCCGTGGTCGTGGCGGCCGTCTCGATGGCAGCTGGGCTTGCGGCCTGTGGCAGTGCCAAACAAGCCGGTGGCGGGGACAAGAAGGAAAAGAAGGGCGCGCTGACCATCGGCCTCCTTCTGCCGGAAAACCAGACCGCCCGTTATGAGCGATTCGACAAACCGCTGATCGAGAAGAAGATCAAGGAACTCGCGGGCACCCGGACGACGGTCCTCTACGAGAACGCCAAACAGGACGCGTCGGTTCAGCAGCAGCAGGTCGACACAATGATCACCAAAAAGGTCGACGCGCTGATCGTGGACGCGGTCGACGCGAAGTCGATAGCGAGCTCGGTGAAGAAAGCGAACGGCAAGGGAATTCCCGTCGTCGCCTACGACCGGCTGGCAGAGGGGCCCGTCAAGGCGTACACCTCCGTCGACAACGAACGCGTCGGAAAGATCCAGGGCGAATCCCTGCTGAAGGAACTCGGCGACAACGCCGCCAAGGGCGACATCGTCATGATGAACGGCTCCGTCACCGACCCCAACGCCAAGATGTACAAGGACGGCGCCCACTCCGTGCTCGACGGGAAGGTCACCATCGGCAGGGAGTACGACACCAAGGAGTGGAAGCCGGAGAACGCCAACGAGAACATGAAGGGCGCCATCTCCTCGCTCGGCAAGGACAAGATCGTGGGTGTCTACTCCGCCAACGACGGCATGGCGGGCGGCATCATCACGGCCCTCAAGAGCGCCGGCTTCACCAAGCTGCCGCCGGTCACCGGCCAGGACGCCGAGCTCTCCGCGGTCCAGCGCATCCTCGCGGACGAACAGTTCATGAGCGTCTACAAGCCCTACAAGCCCGAGGCCGACGCCGCCGCCGAGCTGGCCGTCGCCCTCGCACAGGGCGGGAAGACCGACGGCATCGCCAAGTCCACGGTGGACAGCGGCTCCGAGAAGAAGATCCCCTCCATCATCGTCACCCCCTTCGCCCTCACCAAGTCCGACATCGCCCAGTACGTCGGCAAGGAGGGCTTCTTCACCCTGGACGAGATCTGCACCGCGAAATACAAGGCGCAGTGCGACAAGGCAGGACTGAAGTGAGCCCCCAGCGTGCCGCCTTCGGGCGGTGAAGGAGATGATGAACGTGTCCGCTGCGCCCGTGCTGGCGTTGCGCGGGATCTCCAAGCGGTTCGGTGCCGTCCAGGCGCTCACCGACGTGGAGCTGGAGATCTGTCCCGGCGAGGTGGTCGCCCTGGTCGGCGACAACGGCGCCGGTAAGTCCACCCTGGTCAAGACCATCGCCGGAGTCGGCCCCGCCGACGACGGGGTGATCGAGTGGGAGGGCCGGAAGGTCACCGTCGACCGGCCGCACATCGCCCAGGAGCTGGGCATCGCGACCGTCTACCAGGACCTCGCGCTGTGCGACAACCTCGATGTCGTCGGCAACCTCTTCCTCGGCCGGGAGATCGTCCGCGCCGGGGTGCTCGACGAGGTCGAGATGGAGCGCCGCTCCCGTGAGCTGCTCGCCACCCTGTCCATCCGGATCCCCAGTGTCCGCATCCCCGTGGCCTCGCTCTCGGGCGGGCAGCGGCAGACCGTCGCCATCGCCCGCTCGCTGCTCGGCGAGCCCAAGGTCGTCATCCTCGACGAGCCCACTGCGGCGCTGGGCGTCGAGCAGACCGCGCAGGTCCTCGACCTGGTCGAACGGCTGCGGGAACGCGGCCTCGGGGTGATCCTCGTCAGCCACAACATGGCGGACGTGCGGGCCGTGGCCGACCGCGTCGCCGTGCTCAGGCTCGGCCGCAACAACGGCACCTTCGAGGTGCGCGCCACCTCTCAGGAAGAGATCGTCTCCGCCATCACCGGTGCCACCGACAACGCTGTCACCCGCCGTGTGGCCCGTCGGCGGGGCGAGGGCGACAGCGAGAGTGCGGAGGGGAACCCGTGAGCACGAATCTGTCCGAGTCCCACAACGGCGAGGTCCCCGACGGCAACGGCCAGGAACCCGCCGAAGGCACCGTCGTCCCCGTCGACCCCCGGCTCCTGGTCCGGCAGCAGGGTTTCGCCGGGTACTGGAGCGAATTCGGCCGCAAGCTGAGCAGCGGGGAGCTGGGCTCGCTCCCCGTGGTCGTCGGCCTGATCATGATCGCCGTCATCTTCCAGCTGCGCGACCCGGCCTTCCTGGGCGCGGAGAACCTCTCCAACCTCTTCGTCACCGCCGCCGGCACGGGCCTGATCGCGGTCGGCATCGTCTTCGTCCTCATCCTCGGCGAGATCGATCTGTCCGTGGGCTCCGTGAGCGGCCTGGCGGCCGCCGTCTTCGCCGTGCTCAACGTCCATCACGGCATGCCGGAGTGGCTCGCCTTCGTGCTGGCGCTCCTCTCGGGCGCGCTGATCGGCGCGCTGCACGGCTTCTTCTTCGCCCGGATCGGCGTGCCCGCGTTCGTCGTGACCCTGGCCGGTCTGCTGGGCTGGAACGGCCTGATGCTCCAGGTGCTCGGCTCCGACGGCACCATCAACCTCGACGACACGGGGCTGGTCGCCGACCTCACCAACCACTACTTCACCGACATCTCCGCGGCCTACGGCCTGGCGACCCTGGCCGTGGCCGCGTTCTTCCTGCTGTCGTTCCGCGACAGCAGGCGCCGTGAGGCCGCGGGCGTCCCCAGCCGGCCGCTCAGCGAGATCGCCCTGCGCACCGCGGCGCTGGCGGTCCCGGCTTATGTGGTGGCCTGGCTGTTCAATCAGTACAAGGGCCTGCCGCTGGCCGTGGTGATCTTCCTCGGCGTCGTGGTCGCCCTCGACTTCGTGCTGCGCCGCACGCCGTACGGGCGCAAGGTGTTCGCGCTCGGCGGCAGCGTCGAGGCGGCCCGCCGGGCGGGCATCAACGTCCCGGCGGTCCGGATCTCGGTGTTCGCGCTCTCCGGGACGATGGCGGCGCTCGGCGGGATGTTCCTGGCCTCGCAGATCAACGCCGCGAACCAGTCCTCCGGGTCGGGCAGCCTGCTGATGAACGCCATCGCGGCGGCCGTCATCGGCGGTACGAGCCTCTTCGGCGGCAGGGGCAAGACGTGGTCCGCGCTGCTGGGCGTCCTCGTCATCCAGTCCATCGCCTCGGGCATGGCCCTGCTGGGGATCGCGTCGGCGGTCCAGTACATGATCACGGGCGCGGTGCTGCTGGCGGCCGTGGTCATCGACTCGCTGTCGCGCCGCACGCAGCGGAGCGCGGGGCGCGCGTAGCGCTCGCGCCCGGCGGGTCCTGTGGTCGGGTGCGGGTTGCTTCGTCCTCACCACCGCTGCGCGGCGGTGTCCTCAAGCGCCGGACGGGCTGACATCAGCCCGTCCGGCGGGTGTTGTAGGATGCCGGGTTTGGTAGG
>NZ_JBFBBD010000042.1:0-60933 GCF_040689515.1 Streptomyces sp. NPDC051173 | reverse complement strand
ACGACCCGGTCGCCAACATCGTCGCCTCCTGCAACTACGCCGCCAAGACCTACGGCTCCATGGACAACGTCAACTCCGCATACTGACCCGGAGCGACCGAGGCACCAGGGCAGGGCGGACCCCCTGCCCCATCAACCGCGAACAGCGCGAGCACGCTGTTCGCGGTTTTCGCGCTGTCCCTACCTGCCCCTACCCGTCCCCTACCTGTCCCCCTGGAGGCGCTCCAGTTCGCGGCGGTCCCGCTTCGTGGGGCGGCCCGCGCCGCGGTCGCGTACGGGGACGGCCGCGAGCGCGACGGGCGGCGGGGGCGGGCTGTTGTCGACGTAGCACTCCGCGGCGACGGGGGCACCGACCCGCTTGCGGATGATCCGGGAGACGACGACGATCCGTTCGTGCCCGGCCAGCCGGAGCCGCACCTCGTCGCCGGAGCGCACCGTCTGGGCGGGTTTGGCGCGTTCGCCGTTGACGCGGACGTGGCCCGCGCGGCAGGCGGTGGCGGCCTGGGAGCGTGTCTTGGTGAGCCGTACGGACCAGATCCAGCTGTCGACCCGTACCGTCCCGGTCTCGTCGTCTGAAGCCATGCCCCGACTCTAGGCGGTGTCCGCGGACACCGGACACCGTGTCGGCGTCGCCCTGTTGCTTCCATGATCGCCTGAACGGCGGCCAGACGCACCGAGACCCCGCGATCCCGCCCGGTCACGTCAGCACCTCACGACACGCGGCGCCCAGCCGGCGTACGCCTTCGGCGAGTTCGGCCGTGCCGGCCACCGCGGCGAAGCTGAGGCGCAGGTGCGGCGCGGAGGACTCGGCGGCGTAGTAGGGGCGTCCGGGGGCGACGGCGACCCCCGCGCGCAGCGCCGCGGCCGCCAGGGCCGCCTCGTCCGCCCCGTCCGGCAGCCGCGCCCAGACGTGGAAGCCGCCGGGCGGCACGAACTCCACCTCCAGCGCGGGCAGTTCCTGCCGCAGGGCGGTGAGCAGCGCCTCGCGCCGGGTGCGCAGCGCGGCCGCGACCGTGCGGTGGTGGCGGGGCCAGGCGGGCGAGCCGACGAGTTCGAGCGCGGCCTCCTGGAGCGGGCGGGGCACGAAGAAGCTGTCGACGACCTGGATGGCCCGCAGCCGCTCCAGCACCGGGCCCCGGGCGGCGAGGGCGCCGACGCGCAGGCTCGGCGAGGTGGCCTTGGTCAGGGAGCAGACGTGGACGACGATGCCGTCGGGGTCCTCCGCGGCGAGTGTGGACGGCAGCGGCGGGGCGTCCTCGTGAGCGAGGCGGCGGGCGAAGTCGTCCTCGACGACGAAGGCGCCGGCCTCGCGGGCGATCCGGACGACCTCGCGGCGCCGGTCGTCGGCCAGCACGGCTCCGGTGGGGTTCTGGAAGAGCGGCTGGCAGACGAAGACGCGGGCGCCGCCGGCCCGGAACGCCGCGGCGAGCAGGTCGGTCCGCACCCCTCTGGCGTCGGTCGGCACGGGCACGAGCCGCAGCCCGGAGGCGCGTGCGGCGGCGAGCATGCCGGGGTAGGTCGGGGACTCGACGAGCACGGGGGCGCCGGGCGGGGCCAGGGCGCGCAGGGCGGTCGTGAGCGCGCTCTGGCCGCCCGCGGTGATCAGCACCTCGGAAGGCGCGACCGTGCCGGCCGGGCCGCCGATCTCCCGGGCGAACCACGCGCGCAGCTCGGCGACGCCTTCCAGCGGCGGACGGCCCCAGGCGCCGGGGCGGCGGCCCGCCCGGGCGAGGGCGGCGGCGAGGGCCCGCTCGGGCTGGAGGGTGTGGTGGAGGTAGCCGCCGCTGAGCTCGATGACGCCGGGCGGCGGTTCGGCGAGCGTGGTCAGCACGCCGGTGGCGTCGACGGTGCGGGGCACGGCGTCCCCGGCCTGCCCGGCGCTGAGCGCGACCTCCTGCCAGGAGGTGTCACTGGGGCGGGCGGGGGCGGCGGGCGGCACGGCCCGGAAGGCGCCCGCGCCCGGGCGGGTCACGACCAGGCCCTCCGCGGCCAGCGCGGCGAGGGCCCGCGAGACGGTCACGGGGCTGACGCGGAAGCGCTCGACGAGGGCGCGGCTCGACGGCAGCTTCTCACCTGGTGAGTAGCGGTTCAGTTCCCCGCGCAGGGTTCCTGCCAGTTCAGCAGCGCTGTTACGCTCATGCATGAGAGTGAAAGATATCGCTACTCGCGCCGCGGCGATAGCAGTGAACGGTCCGGCCGCCGCAGGGGCCGCACCGGGGAGTGACGCGGGCCGTACGGGCCGGGTCCGCCCCGCCACGGGCGGCGTGCTGCTCGCGGCCGCCGGTGTGGCCGCCTTCTCCCTGACCTTCCCCGCGACGGCCTGGGCGCTGGAGGGGCTCGGCCCCTGGTCCGTCACCACGTGCCGGATGGTGCTGGCCGGGCTGATCGCGGCGGGCTTCCTGCTGGCGGGGCGGGTGCCGCCGCCCGCGCGCCGGCACTGGCCGGGGCTGTTCGCGGTGGCCGGCGGCACCGTCGTCGGCTTCCCGCTGCTGACGACGCTGGCCCTGCGGACGTCGACGACCTCGCACGCCGCGGTGGTCGTGGGCCTGCTGCCGCTGACCACGGCCGCGTACTCCGCGGTGCGGACCCGCACCCGGCACTCGCGGGCCTTCTGGGTGGCGGCGCTGGCGGGGGCGGCCGTCGTCATCGGCTTCGCCCTGCAACAGAGCGGTGGCACGCCGACGCTCGGCGACCTCTACCTCTTCGCCGCTCTGCTGGTGTGCGCGGCGGGCTACGCGGAGGGCGGCAGGCTGGCGCGGGAGATGCCGGGGTGGCAGGTGATCGGCTGGGCGCTCGTCGGCTGCCTGCCGGTGGCCGTGGCGGGCGCGGCGGCGGCCCTGTACGCGGAGCCCGCGCATCTGACCGGGCACACCGTCGCCGGGCTGCTGTGGCTGGCGGCGGGGTCGCAGTTCCTGGGCATGCTGGTGTGGTACCGCGGGATGGCCGCGATCGGCGTGGCCAGGGCGAGCCAGCTCCAGCTCGCGCAGCCGCTGCTGACGCTGGTGTGGTCCGTGTCCCTGCTCGGCGAACGGCTGTCGCCGGCCGCGCCCGTCGCCGCGGTGGCGGTGCTGGTCTGCATCGCGGTCACGCAGCGGACGCGCGGGTAGCCGCCCGGCGGGCCGTGTCGTGAACCTGCGGGCCGTCCGTCCGCACCACCGTGTCCCCAGTCGCCGCACGTGATCGTCCGCCCGCCGCGCGTCCGGCCGGCCCGTCCGGCGACCGAGGACCCACCCGCCGCGGCAAGGCCCGGGCGCTTCCCCGGATGCCCCGTAGAGCGGGCCATATCCCCCCGATCGCCGTAGAATTGACCGCACCCGAGCGCACCAGTGGAACCTCGACCGGAAGGATCACCGCCGATGCATGCGAGCAAGGGCGACCGCTTGGTCGTGCATGGCCGGACCGTCGGGCAACAGGACCACGTCGTGGAGATCGTAGAGGTGCTGGGGCCGAAGGGTGCGCCCCCGTATCGCGTCCGCGCGGAGAACGGCCACGAGACGATCATGTCGCCGGGGCCGGACAGTGTGGTGACCCACGACAAGAAGACCGGGCCCGCGTAGCGCGGACGCTCACCGCGGTGGGCGCACCCTGCGCGGGTAGTGGTCGCGGACCACGCGGTCCATCGCCCCGATCCGGTCGGCGAGCAGCGGCTTCGCCGAGAAGTAGGCGTTCCCCAGCACCTCACGGTGTGTCCGGCACAGCGTGAGGTGGCGGGAGAGCTCGGCCGGGTCCTGCCAGGGCGCGGGCTGCGTGGGGTCGCCCGCGCGGTAGAGCGCCTCGCCCACGTAGAGGTGCACGCCGGTGCCCCGCACGGTCCGCGCCCACCAGGGCACGAGCTCCGCGTAGTCCGCGGCCGGGAAGCCGATGGGCCAGTAGACCTGCGGCACGATGTAGTCGATCCACTCCTCGCGGACCCACTTGCGGGTGTCGGCGCACAGGTCGTCGTAGGTCTGCACCCCGGCCCGGGTGTGCGAACCCCGGGGATCCGTCGTGCTGTTGCGCCAGACGGCGAACGGGCTGATCCCGAACCGCACGTGCCGCTTGCGCCGCTTGACGCGCTGCCCCGTCTCCCGCACGAGCTTGTCGATGTTGTCGCGCCGCCACGCCGCCCGGTCGGGGTGGCCCGCGCCGTAGCGCTCGTACGCCGCGTCGTCGTCGAACCGCTCCCCCGCCACCGGGTAGGGGTAGAAGTAGTCGTCGAAGTGCACGCCGTCCAGGTCGTAGCGGGCGACGGGGTCGAGCATCGCGTCCTGCACGAAGCGCCGCACCTCGGGCAGGCCGGGGTTGTAGTAGAGCTTCCCGCCGTAGGGCACCACCCAGTCGGGGTGCAGCCGCGCGGGGTGGGTGGGGACCAGCCGGCCGGGGTCGGTGTGGTTGGCGATGCGGTAGGGGTTGAACCAGCCGTGCAGCTCCAGGCGCCGCTCATGGGCCTCGCGCACCGCGAAGGCCAGCGGATCCCAGCCCGGGTCCCGGCCTTGAGTCCCCGTCAGATACTCCGACCACGGCTCGTAGGGCGAGGGCCAGAACGCGTCGGCGGTGGGCCGGAGCTGGAGGAGCACGGCGTTGAGCCGGCTGTGCACCGCGGCGTCGAGGAGGGCGCACAGCTCGGCCTGCTGCCGGGCGGGTCCGAGGCCCGGGGCGGACGGCCAGTCGGTATTGGCGACCGTGGCGATCCACAGGCCGCGGAACTCGCGCTTCGGACGGCTTCCGCTCGATCCGGCGTCGTCGAGCGCGGCCGCTTCGCCCGTGGCCAGCATCGCGGACATCACGCCCGCGGCCGCCACGGTGAACCCTCTTCGACTCATACGCCCCATATGCGGGCCACTCCTTGTCGGATCGGTCACACCATACGGACAGAGCATGCCCGCCCCGGCCCCCTCGGCACCGCGCGGCGCGGAGTAACGTCTGGAACGAGGCGGGGACCGGGGGTCCTCCGCGCCGGGACCCGGCGCGAGGTACGGCCGCCGCCGGACGACCGAGATCAGCGAAAGGCACGATGTGACGACCGACATCGCACGCGTCGGAGTAGTGGGCTGCGGCCAGATGGGCGCGGGCATCGCCGAGGTGTGCGCCCGTTCCGGCCTGGACGTCATGGTCGCGGAGACCACCGGCGAGGCCCTGGAGCTGGGCCGCACCCGGCTCACCAACTCCCTCGGCAAGGCCGCCGAGCGCGGCAAGATCACCGAGGCCGAGCGCGACGCCACGCTCGCCCGGCTGAGCTTCACCACCGACCTGGGCGAGTTCGCCGACCGCGACCTCGTCATCGAGGCCGTCGTCGAGAACGAGCAGGTGAAGACCGAGATCTTCCAGGTCCTCGACCAGGTCGTCACCCGCCCGGACGCGATCCTGGCCTCCAACACCTCCTCCATCCCGCTGGTGAAGCTGGCCGTGGCGACCTCCCGCCCGGACCAGGTCATCGGCATCCACTTCTTCAACCCGGCCCCGGTGCAGCAGCTCGTCGAGCTGATCCCCGCGCTCACCACCGGCGAGGAGACGATCAAGCGCGCCGAGGCCCTGGTCGCGCAGCTCCTGGGCAAGCACGCGATCCGCGCCCAGGACCGCTCGGGCTTCGTCGTCAACGCCCTCCTCATCCCCTATCTGCTCTCCGCGATCCGGATGTTCGAGTCGGGCATCGCCAGCCGCGAGGACATCGACAACGGCATGGAGCTGGGCTGCGCCCACCCCATGGGCCCACTGAAGCTCTCCGACCTGATCGGCCTGGACACGGTCGCGTCGGTGGCGAACAGCATGTACGAGGAGTTCAAGGAGCCGCTCTACGCCGCTCCCCCGCTGCTCCAGCGCATGGTCGACGCGGGCCGGCTCGGCCGCAAGACGGGCTCGGGCTTCTACTCCTACTGAGCGGACCCCTCGCGGACTACGCAACGTCACCGCCGCACACCCGTGCTCACACGGGGTGTGCGGCGGTGACTCGCATATACCCCCCGCACACGCTCCCGCTCAGCGGCCCGACGCGGTTGACTCTGCTCGTCGGACACACACGGAGAGACATTCCGGAAGGGGTACGGACCGTGACCATCCATCCCGAGCAGGCCGTCAGAGCGGCTGAGCTCGCGGAGCTCCGTCGTAGCCTCGACGTCGGCATCGTCCGCGTCGACGGCCACCTCGCCCTCCTCACCCAGCGCGGCGATCAGTCGGAGCGCGACATCAGCGAGGTGGCAGAGCGCGTACGGGCCCTGGAGCACAGCAGGTGGCCGTTGCCCTCGCTGGCCGCGCTCACCGGCGTCGCCTCCCTGGCGGTCGCCGTCTGGCAGGCGGCGGGCCGATGAGCGCGGGGTGTGCGTGAATCCGGACGCCGGGCGGGAGGCTCAGCCGAGCCGGATGTGATGCAGCAGGAGCAGCGCGGCCGCCATGTTGGCGGCCGGCACCTCACCACGGCCGATCATGTCGGGCACCAGCTTGAGCGGCACCCACTCGCGGCGGTCCGACTCGAAGTCGTCCTCCGGTTCACCGATGTACTCGGCCTCGTCGGACCAGTAGATGTGATGGCGGGCGTCGGTGAGACCGTTGGACGGTTCCACCGACATCAGGTGCCGCAGGGGGCCGGGCCGCCAGCCGGTCTCCTCCTCCATCTCGCGGGCCGCCGCGAAGGCCAGGTCCTCGCCGTCCTCGACGACGCCCGCGGCCAGTTCCCAGCCCCAGTTGTCGGTGATGAAGCGGTGCCGCCACAGCAGCAGGACCTCATTGGCCTCATTGACCACCGTGGCCACGGCGACGGGCCGCAGCCTGATGAGGAAGTGGTCGAGGTGGCGGCCGTCGGGGAGTTGGACGTCCGCGAGATTGACCCGGAACCAGCGGTTCGAGTAGACGGTCCGTTCCCTGAGATTCTTCCAACGCACGTGTTGCCACCTTCCGCCGAGGTGGCCACCTCCCCGGGCGCTTTCCTCACAAGGGCACGCGCAACGCCCCGTCGATCATCTCGGCGGCCTCGGCAGTGGCCGCACACCCACTCTCGATCAGGTGCTCGCGCACCGCCCGGAGCCGATCCCGTAAGCGCTGCGACTCCATGCCTCTCGCCTGCTCGGTCATCTCCCGCGCGGTGGCCACCGCCTTGTCCGCGTCTCCTTGACGCAGCTCGATATGCGTGAGCATGGCGAGCCGGTGGACACGGCCCCGGTCGTGGGCGGGGGTGTCGACGGCCCGGTCCGCGTGCTCACGGGCGGGTCCGAGGTCGCCGAGGCTCAACAGCGCCTCCGCCACCTGCACATTCACCAGGCCGGGCTGCACATAGCCGGTCTCGGCGGGCTCCTGGCCACGGCGGATGCGCTCGGCCGCGCTCTCGGCGCGGCGGATGCAGGCGAGCGCGCCGACGCCGTCGCCGAGCCGGGCGTACGCCTTGGCCTGCATGGCGTAGAGGTCGGCGGCGAGGGCCGGGGTGAGCTCCGGGCCCGCGGCCCGCAGCGCCGACTCGGCGAACGCGACCGCCTGCCGGTACTCCCGCATGAAGAGCGACTGGTTGACGAGGAGGGCGATGACGTACGCGCCGAGGCCCCGGTCCCCGCTGGCCTTCGCCAGGCGCAGCGCCTGGTGGAAATAGCGCTGGGCGAGGCCGTGCGCGTCGGAGTCGTAGGCGCAGATCCCGGCGACGGCGACGAGTCCGCCGGTGGCGCGGTGCAGTTGGCGGCCGGTCTCGTCGGTGTAGCTGCCGCGGAGCAGGGGCGCCGTCTCGGAGTTGAGGAAGCCGACGACACGGGCGCGGGTCGCGATGCCGCCCGCCTTGCGGTACATCTGCTCGTAGTGGGTGCGGGCGGCGCGGAGCATCTCGATGTCGTCCATGGAGACGCGGGTGAGGCCGCGCCGGGAGACATCGGCGTCCTCGGGCGGGTTCTCCCACTCCCAGACGGGGATGACGGCCGGGGTCCCGGTCACCGCGGGGGCGCTGACGACGTGCTCCCGCTGCTGTTCGTCGGAGCGCCACAGGGCGGTGGCGCGCTCCACGAAGCCGGAGAGCGGGGTGTTGGGCAGCCGGGGGCTGCCGGGGGTGCCCAGGCCGATGTCGTCCAGGGTCAGCGCGCGGTGCAGTCGCTCGCCGAGCACCTCGCAGATGAGGTCCGGCACCTGGCCCCGCGGGCGCTGGCCGCGCAACCAGCGTGCGACGGCGGTGTGTTCGTACCGCAGTGCCAGTCCCCGGGCGCGGCCCGCCGCGTTGATATGGGCGGCCAGTCCGGCGTGGGAAATTCCCGCCTCGTCGAGGATGGCGTCAAGGAGTGTGTTGGGCTCCATCCTGCCCTCCGAAGTGCTCGGTGGGATCAGCGTAATGGAGATCGCTTCGCACGGGGTGTGAACCGGACGTCGCCGTGCGTCAAACGGAAGCCTGCCCTCGGGAGTTGGGGTCACCGGTGGCATCCGGCCGCTCCGGGACGGGCCCGGCGGCCGAGAGCGGAGTGGCGATCTCCTCCAGGGACTTGCCCTCGGCGTCGATGCCGAGGAAGTGCTCGGTGAGGCCTCCGGCCACCATGACGGCCGCGCCCAGGAGATAGCCGAGGAAGAGCAGGGTGCGATCGCTGCCGTCGCCGATCAGCCTGCCGTAGAGATAGGGCCCGGCGGCGCCCACGCACTGGGCGAGGGCGAAGAAGACGGCGATGGCCTGGCCCCGTACCTCCAGCGGGAAGATCTCGCCGACCGTCAGATACCCGGCGGACGCCCCGGCCGAGGCGAAGAAGAAGATCACGCACCAGGCGGTGGTCTGGCTCGCGGCGGTCAGCAGGTCGGCCTCGAACAGCGCGGCGGTGACGGCCAGGGCGCAGCCGGAGAACAGATAGGTGCCGCTGATCATGCGGCGGCGGCCGACTGTGTCGAAGAGCGGGCCGAGGAGGACGGGGCCGAGGAGGTTCCCGGCGGCGAAGGCGATGAGGTAGAGCGGGGCGCGGTTCTCGTGGATGCCGTAGAACTTCGTCAGGACGAGGGTGTAGGTGAAGAAGATGGAGTTGTAGAGGAAGGACTGGGTGATCAGCAGGGTCGAGCCGAGCACGGAGCGGGCGGGGTAGCGCTTGAACAGCAGCCGCAGCAGGGTGGGATAGCCCGCGCGCGGCGCCTGGGTCAGCAGGATCGCCCGGCTGTCGGCCACGGGGGCGAGGACGTGCCCGGCGCGCTCGACCTCGCCCTCGATGCGGGCGATGGCCTCCTCTGCCTCCTCCGGCCTGCCGTGCATGGCCAGCCAGCGCGGGCTCTCCGGCAGATGACGGCGGATCAGGAAGACGGCGAGGCCGAGGAGCGGACCGAGGAGGAAGCCGACCCGCCAGGCGAGCCGGTCCGGGAGCACGTGCAGGAGCCAGAGCTCGGCCACGGTGCCGAGGATCGCGCCCGCCCAGTAGGTGCCGTTGACCAGGAGGTCGACGCGGCCGCGGTAGCGGGCGGGCACCATCTCCTGGATCGCGGAGTTGATGGCGGAGTATTCGCCGCCGATGCCCGTCCCGGCGAGGAAGCGGGTGAAGCAGAGGAAGGCGTACCACCCGGTGCCGTGGCCGAGGGTCAGCGCCGCCAGGCCGCTGCCGAAGAGATAGACGCCGAAGGTGAGCAGGAAGAGCTTGCGGCGGCCGAGCCGGTCCGCGAGCCGCCCGAAGACCAGCGCCCCGGCCACCTGTCCGACGAGATAGACCGTGGCGATCAGCCCGGCGTCGCCTGAGGAGAGCCGGAGGGTGTCCGCGCGGGTGAGGACGGCCGCCACCGCGCCCGCGACGGTGATCTCCAGCCCGTCCAGGATCCAGGCGACGCCGAGCGCCACGACCATCCTGGTGTGGAAGCCGGACCAGGGCATCCGGTCGATCCGGGCGGGGATCAGGCTGCGGACGGCGCCGGGCGGCGCGGCGGGGCCGGGGGATCCCTGGGCGTCTGTCACGGAGCGGCTCCTTGCCTGCGCGGCCTGCCGCCGGAGCGGGCCAGCCGGGCGGCGGGTGACGGGGAGGGGACGCGCTGCCGGTCGTTGCGCAGCACCAACAGCGCGATGTCGTCGGAGAGATGACCGCCCGTGTGCCGCAGCAGGGCGGCCTGGACGCGCTCGACCACGGCGGCGGGGACGATGGGCCCGGCGTGGGCGGCGGCCTCGGCGAGGGCCCGCGCGAGCGGGAAGAAGGCGCCCGCCGCGTCCCGTGCGTCCTCGGCGCCGTCCGTGTGCAGCACCAAGACGTCGCCGGAGTGCAGCCGGGTGAGCCGGGTCACGGGCAGCCGGGGCGGCAGCGGGAAGAGCCCGAGCGGCGGCAGCGGGTCACCACGCCCCACCGGCGCGGCCCTGGCCCTGCGGCCGGGGGAGCCGGAGAGGCGGTACGGCCAGGGGTGGCCGCAGTTGAGGGCCATGACGACGCCGTCGGCGCTCACCTCCAGCAGGAGGATGGTGACGAACTCCTCGCCGTGCGACCGCTCCTTGGCGTCCTCGGGGTCCTTGGCGTCCTTGCTGTCGGCCGCGGCCCGCTCCCCCAGGTGCCGGTGCAGGGCCCGCTCCAGCCGGCGCAGCACATCCGCCAGGTCCGCTTCGTCGTGCGCCGCCTCGCGGAAGCTGCCGAGCACGGCGGCGACGGTGGCGATCGCCGTGAAGCCGTGCCCGCGCACATCACCTATGACGACGCGGACGCCGTGCGCGGTGGCCAGCGCCTCGTACAGATCCCCGCCCACCAGGGTGCCCTCGCTGACCGAGAGGTGGCCGCCCGCGAGCGTCATGCCGTCGAGCCGGGGCGGCAGGGGGCGCAGCAGCAACCGCTGGGCGGTGTCGGCGATCTCGCGGGCGCGCTCCAGGTCCCGTACGAGACGGCGCCTGCGGCGGGTGACGACGTAGGCGGCCGCGGCGACGGCGAGGACGGCGCAGCACGTGCCCGCCCTGAGGCCGGGGTCGAGCCGGGCGGCGGGGCCGAAGGGGGCGAGCGCGAAGAGCGCGCAGAGGCCGGCGAGCAGGACGCACTGGCGCCGGCCGGTGCCCGCGCAGGCGATGACGGGCGCGGCCGCGAGCAGTTGGACGGCCTGGGTGCCGTGGGGCACGAGGAGCTCCCACGCGAGAACGCCGAGGACCCACACTCCGGGCAGGGCGAGCACGACCCTCCTCCGCCAGTGCACCGCCCTTGTCCGGATCATGCCGTCAGCCCCCCTAGCAGCGATGACGCGCTTGATTCTCGCGAGAGCTCACCGCTAAGTAACGACCAGGGCCTTCATTTCCACCCTATTGAGTGATATTCGGACACTCAGGAACGATGGCACGCAGAGGGGCGCGCCCGGAGTTCCGGATGCGCCCCTCTGTGTCAGTGGCGGTGGGCGCGGAGGCCAGTCCTGGTCAGACCCTGGTCAGCCCCCGCACCGCGCGGGCGTCACGCGCCGCGCAGCACCGCGCCCGTGCGCTCGACGGCCGCGGCAACGGCCGCGTCGCGCGCGGCAGTTGCCTCGTCGGCCGTCAGGGTGCGGTCGGCGGCGCGGAAGCGCAGCGCGTACGCCAGCGACTTCTTGCCCTCGCCGAGCTGCTCGCCGGTGAAGATGTCGAACAGCCGCAGCGACTCCAGGAGTTCGCCCGCGCCGGCCCGCAGCGCGGCCTCGACCTCGGCGGCCGGGACGGAGCCGTCGACGACCAGCGCGACGTCCTGGGTGGCCACCGGGAAGGCGGACACGTGCGGGGCCTCGACGGCACCGGCACCGGCCCGCTCCAGGAGGTCGAGCTCGATCTCCATGGCGCAGGTGCGCTCCGGCAGGCCGAACGCCTTGGTGACGCGCGGGTGGAGCTCACCGGCGTTGCCGACGAGCACCTCCTCGCCGTCGACCAGGACGAGCAGCGCGGCACAGCGGCCCGGGTGGTACGGCGCGTTCTGGTCCTGACGGACAATCAGCTCGACGCCCGCCGCACGGGCCACCGCGCGGCCCGCCTCGATGGCGTCCGCCCAGGTCGACGGGCGGCCCGTGCCCCACCAGCCGGCCTGCTCGCGCGCACCGGCGAGGACGACGGCGGCGCGGCGCGGCTGCCGGGGCAGCGCGGCGTCCAGGCCGGCGATCTCCTCGTCGGTGGGACGGCGGTCGACGGGCAGCCGGACCGCAGGGCGCTCGGCACCGGTCGGCCGGAAGACCAGCCCGGTCTCGAACAGCGCGAGGTCGTGCTCGCCGCGGCCGTCGTTGCGGCGCAGGGCGGCGAAGAGCCCCGGCAGCAGGGTCGTGCGCAGCGCCGGCTCGGTGTCGGAGAGCGGGTTGACCAGGCGCACCACGAGGCGGCGCGGGTCGTCGGCCTCCAGGCCGAGCTGGTCGAGGGCGGCGTCCCCGAGGAAGGGGTAGCTCGGGGCCTCGACGTAGCCCGCGCCCGCGAGGGCACGGCCCACGCGGCGGTGCAGGCGCTGCCGCTCGGTCAGCCCGCGGCCGGCGGGCGGCTGCGGCAGGGTCGAGGGCAGGTTCTCGTAGCCCTCGAGCCGGATGACCTCTTCGGCCAGGTCGTTGGGGTCGGTGAGGTCGGGGCGCCAGCTGGGCACGGTGACGATCAGCTCGTCCTGCCCGTAGACGTCGCAGCCGACCTGCTGGAGGCGGCGGACGACGGTCTCCCGGCCGTACTCGACACCGGCGACGCGGTCCGGGTGGGCGGCGCTCATCGCGATCGTGCGCGGCCCGCTGGGGGCGACGATCTCGGTGACCCCGGCCTCGGCCGTGCCGCCCGCCAGCAGCACCATCAGGTCGACGGTGCGCTGCGCCGCCGCGGAGGCGGCCTGCGGGTCGACGCCGCGCTCGAAGCGCTTGGACGCCTCGGAGGACAGCTTGTGGCGACGGGCCGCGCGGGCGACGGAGACCGGGTCGAAGTGCGCGGCCTCGACGACGATCTCGGTGGAGCCCTGGCCGGCCGCGTGGTCGGCGATCTCGGTGTCGGCACCGCCCATGACGCCCGCGAGGCCGATGGGGCCGCGGTTGTCGGTGATGACGAGGTCCTCGGGGTGCAGGACCCGCTTGACGCCGTCGAGGGTGGTGAGCTTCTCGCCCGCCTCGGCACGGCGCACGCCGATCGGCCCGTCGACGCGGGACCGGTCGTAGGCGTGCAGCGGCTGGCCGAGTTCGAGCATCACGTAGTTGGTGACGTCGACGGCGAGCGAGACCGTGCGCATGCCGGCCTTCTGGAGCCTGCGCTGGAGCCAGATCGGCGAGCGCGCCTCGGGGTCGAGGCCGGTGACGGTGCGCGCGGTGAAGCGGTCGCAGCCGGCCGGGTCGGCGACCTGGACGGGGTAGCCGTAGCTGTTGGGCGCGGGCACGTCCAGCAGGGCCGGGTCGCGCAGCGGCAGGCCGTAGGCGGTGGCGGCCTCGCGGGCGACGCCGCGCATCGACAGGCAGTAGCCCCGGTCGGGGGTGACGGCGATGTCGAGGACCTCGTCCACGAGCTCCAGGAGCTCGATGGCGTCGGTGCCGGGCTCGTACTCCTGCGGCAGCACGATGATGCCGTGCGTGCCGTCGTCGCCCATGCCCAGCTCCTCGCCGGAGCAGATCATGCCGTGCGACGTCCTGCCGTACGTCTTGCGGGCGGCGATCGCGAAGTCGCCGGGCAGCACGGCGCCGGGCAGCACGACGACGACCTTGTCGCCGACCGAGAAGTTACGGGCGCCGCAGACGATCTCCTGCGGCTCGCCGGTGCCGTTGGCGGTGCCGACGTCGACGGTGCAGAAGCGGATGGGCTTCTTGAAGCCCTCCAGCTCCTCGATCGTGAGGACCTTGCCGACGACGAGGGGGCCGGTCAGGCCCGTGCCGAGCTGCTCGACGCGCTCGACCTCGAGGCCGGCGTCGACGAGCTTGGCCTGCACGTCGCGGCCGGTGGTGCCGGCCGGCAGGTCGACGTACTCCCGCAGCCAGGAAAGCGGGACCCGCATCAGATCTCCATCCCGAACGGCCGGGTGAAGCGCACGTCACCCTCGACCATGTCTCGCATGTCTTCGACGTTGTGGCGGAACATCAGCATCCGTTCGATGCCGAACCCGAAGGCGAATCCGCTGTACTTCTCCGGGTCGATGCCCGCGGCGACCAGCACCCGGGGGTTGACCATGCCGCAGCCGCCCAGCTCGATCCAGCCCTCACTGGAGCAGGTGCGGCAGGGCGCCTCGGGGTTGCCGACCGATTCACCGCGGCAGACATAGCACTGCATGTCCAGCTCGGCGGAGGGCTCGGTGAAGGGGAAGTAGTTGGGGCGCAGCCGCGTCGTGAGGCCCTCGCCGAACAGCGAGCGCACCATGTGCTCGATGGTGCCCTTGAGGTCGGCCATGGTCAGGCCCTCGTCGATGGCGAGGAGCTCGACCTGGGTGAAGACCGGGGTGTGGGTGGCGTCCAGCTCGTCGGTGCGGTAGACGCGCCCCGGGCAGACCACGTAGATGGGGGGCTCGCGGTCGAGCATCGAGCGCACCTGCACCGGGGAGGTGTGGGTGCGCAGCACGACGCCGGACTCGTCGCCCTCGGTGCCCTGGCCCTGGACGAAGAAGGTGTCCTGCATGGCGCGGGCCGGGTGGTCGGGCTCGAAGTTCAGGGCGTCGAAGTTGAACCACTCCGCCTCGACCTCGGGGCCCTCCGCGACCTCGTAGCCCATCGCGACGAAGACGTCCTCGATGCGCTCGGAGAGCGTGGTCAGCGGGTGGCGGGCGCCGGTGTGCGCGCGGTCGTACGGAACGGTGACATCCACCGCCTCCTCGACCAGCACCCGGGCGTCACGCTCGGCCTCCAGCTCGGTCTGGCGGGCGGCGAGGGCCTTGTTCACGGCACCGCGGGCCATGCCCACGCGCTTGCCGGCCTCGGCCTTGGCCTGCGGGGGCAGGGCGCCGATCTCACGGTTGGCGAGGGACAGCGGCGAGGCGGGCCCGGTGTGGGCGATCTTCGCCTCGTGCAGGGCCTCGAGGTCACCGGCGGCGGCGAAGGCGGCGAGCGCCTCGCTGCGCATGCGCTCGACCTCTTCCGGTTTCAGTGCCTCGACCTCGACAGGGTCGTACGACTTATTGGGTGCGGACATCTCTTCCCGTGCTTCCGATCGGCTGGCTTCGCTTCGCTGCGCGGCTTTGCCCGACTGTGTTGGTGCCAAGGTCGTGCCAAAGGTGCCAAAGGTCGAGTCTAAAGGGCGCGTGTGGTGGGGTGGGCCCGCGGGCCGGTGCTCGGCCCTCCGCTCTCAGCTCTGGGAGAGGAAGGCGGGCGCGCCCACGGGCAACGTAAATCGGAACCGGGCGCCGCCGCGGGGGGCCCGGCCGACGGTGATCGTGCCGCCGTGCGCCTCGACGATGCCCTTGACGATATACAGCCCCAGGCCCGTGCCGCCGCGCTTGCTGCCCCGCCAGAAGCGGGTGAAGACGCGGCCCATCGACTCCTCCGGGATGCCCGGCCCCTCATCGCTCACGGTGATCGCCGTACCTTCCGCCCGGGCCTTGGTCAGCGCCGGTGACACCGCTATGGTGACGCGTCCCTCGCCGTGGCGCACCGCGTTTTCCAGGAGGTTGCCCAGAACCTGGTCGATCTTGTCCGGATCCGCCCAGAGTTCGGGCAGCGGGCCGTCGACCTCGACGTGGAAGCGGTCCCCGGGCTGCCCCGCCGCCGTGTGCGCCGTGATGTGCCGCTGGACGGCGGCGACGATGTCGACGGGCTGGCGGCGCACCTCCAGACGCCCGGAGTCGATCCGGGAGATGTCGAGCAGCTCGGCGATCAGCCGGGTGACGCGGTCGGCGTCGGCGTCGACGGTCTCCAGCATCAGCCGCTTCTGGTCGTCGGTGAAGCGCTCCCACTTGGCGAGCAGGGTCGCCGTGAAGCCCTTGACCGAGGTCAGCGGCGAGCGCAGCTCGTGGGCGACGGTGGCGATCAGCTCCGCGTGGCTGCGCTCGGTGCGCCGACGGGCGTCGGTGCCGCGCAGCTGGACGACCAGGCGGCGTACGGGCCCGCCGGCGGACTCCCGCACATAGCGGGCGGAGACCAGCACCTCGCGGCCGCCGGGCAGCAGCAGATTGCGCTCGGGCTGGCCGATCCGGGTGGCGAGGCCGCCGTAGGGATCGGTCAGGGACCACCAGCGGCGGCCCTCCAGATCCTCCAGGGGCAGGGCGCTCTCCAGCGGCCGGCCCATCGCCTCACGGGGCGAGACCGCCGTGATGCGGGCGGCCGCGGCGTTGAAGCAGGTCACCCGGCCGTTCTCGTCGGCGACCACCAGGCCGTCCGGCAGGTCGTCCGGATCCAGCCCGAGGCCGTCCAGGCCGCGCGCGGGCGCGTCCCTGGCACCCCCGGCACCTCGGGATCCGTGAACCACGGCCGGACACGCGTCGGCCACGCTTCCGGAAGTCCTGACGTTCATCACCCGCACCCCCTCCCGAACCCCCGGGGGGCAACCCTACTAGCTGAAGGTCACGGAGCGGCACCCTCCGGGTGCACGCTGCGCACGGGCAGACGCGTAGAGGCACACGGCGGCGGCCGTCGCGAGGTTCAGGCTCTCGGCCTTTCCGTGGATCGGGACCCGCACGACCTCGTCGGCCAGCGCCCGCGTCTCCTCCGGCAGGCCCCAGGCCTCGTTGCCGAAGACCCAGGCGGTGGGCCCGCCCATGGTGCCCTTGTCCAGCTCCGCGTCCAGGTCCCGCTCGCCCGCGCCGTCGGCGGCCAGGATCCGCACACCGGCGTCCTTCAGGCCGCGCACCGCCTGCTCCACGGGGACGCCGACGGCGACCGGCAGGTGGAAGAGCGAACCGACGGAGGCCCGTACGGACTTGGGGTTGTAGAGGTCCACGGAGGCGTCGGTGAGCACCACGGCGTCGGCGCCCGCGGCGTCGGCGCAGCGCAGGACCGTGCCGGCGTTGCCGGGGTCGCGTACGTGCGCGAGGACGGCGACCAGCTTGGGCCGGGCGGCGAGGATCTCCTCGAAGGGCGAGTCGAGGAAGCGGCACAGACCGACGATGCCCTGCGGGGTCACGGTGTCGGACATGGCGGCGATGACCTCGTCCGTCGCGATCAGCACGGGCACACCGGCGGCGTGGGCGGTGGCCACGATGTCCGCGTGCCGCTCGGCGGCGTCCGGTGTGACGTACACCTCGACCAGGTGCTCGACGGCCTCGCGGACGGACTGCGGGCCCTCGGCGAGGAAGCGGCGTTCCTTGCCGCGGAAGCTGCGCTTGGTCAGCCGACGGGCCGCGACGACGCGGGGCGATCGCAGGGAAGTCAGCTCGGGGGCCGCCATGGGCTCACTTTCGGTTGCTGGGTGGTACGGGCCGGGCCGGTGCATCGGGGCCCGGACGCGATCGGACCCGCAGGCCAGAAGCCTGCGGGTCCGGTCGTTTGCCTTACGGCGCCGAGAATCAGGCGGCAGCCTTGGGCGCGTTGACGTCGGCCGGCAGCGCCTTCTGGGCCACCTCGACGAGCGCGGCGAACGCGTTCATGTCGTTGACCGCGAGCTCGGCCAGGATCTTGCGGTCCACCTCGATGTTGGCGGCCTTCAGACCCTGGATGAGGCGGTTGTACGTCATGCCGTTCTGGCGGGCAGCGGCGTTGATGCGCTGGATCCACAGCTGACGGAAGTCGCCCTTGCGCTTCTTGCGGTCGTTGTAGTTGTAGACCAGGGAGTGGGTGACCTGCTCCTTGGCCTTGCGGTACAGGCGCGACCGCTGGCCGCGGTAGCCCTTGGCCGCCTCGAGGATCGCCCGACGCTTCTTGTGCGCGTTGACTGCGCGCTTGACGCGTGCCACTTGTTAACTCCTTGTAGCGGGGCCGCGGTGCGTTCTCACGCGGCCCGAATTCGAATGGGTCCCGGTCCGACGCGCACCCCGTATGGACGGGGCGCGGAGCGTCACTTGCCGAGAAGCTTCTTGATCTTCTTGGCGTCGCCCGGGGCCATCTCGGCGTTGCCGGTGAGGCGACGCGTCAGCTTGGACGACTTGTGCTCGAGCAGGTGGCGCTTGCCGGCGCGCTCGCGCATGACCTTGCCGGAGCCAGTGATCTTGAAGCGCTTGCTGGCACCGGAGTGCGTCTTGTTCTTCGGCATCGCGCCGTATCTCCTCGTCGGTGGCACTCCCCCGAGCCCGGAACCGGGCGCACGGGAGCGTCAGCTGTGTTCGGTTGCTGTCCGGGGCTTGCGGGCCCCGGGGGTGCTCCTCAGGACCTCGCGGTCCCGTGGATCACGCCTCTGCGGGCTCCTCGGCGGACTGCTCCTGCTCGGCGGACTGCTCCTGCTCGGCGGGAACACCCAGGCGCTCCGCCTTGCGGGCGGCCTGCGCCTCGCGGGCTTCGGCCATCGCCTCGGTCTTCTTCTTGTGCGGACCGAGGACCATGATCATGTTGCGGCCGTCCTGCTTCGGGTTCGACTCGACGAACCCCAGCTCCTGGACGTCTTCCGCGAGACGCTGCAGCAGTCGGTAGCCGAGCTCCGGCCGGGACTGCTCGCGACCACGGAACATGATCGTGATCTTGACCTTGTCGCCCTGCTTGAGGAACCGGACGACGTGACCCTTCTTGGTGTCATAGTCGTGCGGGTCGATCTTCGGCCGGAGCTTCATCTCCTTGATGACCGTGTGCGCCTGGTTCTTGCGCGCCTCACGGGCCTTCATGGCCGACTCGTACTTGAACTTCCCGTAGTCCATGAGCTTGCAGACCGGAGGACGGGCGTTGGCCGCCACCTCGACGAGGTCGAGGTCGTACTCCTGCGCAAGCTCCAGGGCCTTGGCAAGCGGCACAATGCCGACCTGCTCGCCGCTGGGACCGACAAGTCGCACCTCGGGGACTCGAATCCGGTCGTTGATGCGGGGCTCGGCGCTGATGGATCCTCCTCGGTAGCACCACGTGGCCGCCTGGCGGACAGCCACGTAACGTCTTTCGTCAAGACCAACCGCACCGGACGCATGAAAAACGCCCCGGACGGGACACAGGCGGGGCTCCATGAAACCGGAGCACCGCCACGGCGAGCCGCGGGGCGCATCTATCGGGCAGCTCCATCGTCCGTACGGAACGATGGGCGCCGCCTGACCGGAGACCTGCCGACCGTGGGTCGGTCAGGTGGGAGAGTCGGAGCCTCCACTTGTGGGCCGGGCACGCGAGTGACCGGCCGGTCGGGATCCAGCATAGCAGTGCGTCGCGGTGAGCCCCACCGGTGCGCGGGCCACGTCGTCCGCACCGCCGCTGCGCGGCGGTGTCCTCGATTGCCGGACGGGCCGGCTGTGGCTGATGTGGGTGCGCATGCCGACCCGTTCCGGGCAACGCCTACGCTGGTCGTCGTCCCGCCGCCCGCGCGCGTCGGGAGACCCCATACAAGCGGAAGAGCAACGATGAGCGACGCCACCCCCGAGTCCACGCCCGCCCCCGCCGACGAGGCGCCGGACTTCGACAGCATGACCCGTGACATCGCGGACGTGCCCGCGGTCGAGGTGATCACCACGGTCGCGGTGCACCTGATGAGCGCGGCGGCGGTCAACCTCGGCCTCGCCGAGGAGGGCGACCGGCACAAGGACCTGGACGAGGCCCGCAAGCTGATCACCGCGCTCGCCGGCCTGGTCACCGCGGGCTCCACCGAGATCAGCAACTTCCACGCCGGTCCGCTGCGCGACGGCCTGAAGACGCTCCAGCTGGCCTTCCGCGAGGCGTCCCTCGTGCCGGACGAGCCGGGCAAGGGGCCGGGCGAGAAGTTCACCGGCCCCGTCTTCGGCTGAGCTCCTGCCGTAATCCTCCGCGCCCGTCAGACGCCGGCGCCGGGCCCCGCGCCCGGTCCCGCGCCGGGGCGCGGCGGTGTGTCCGGGCCGAGGCCGGCGTCCGGCGGGGGCACCGCGCCGGGGCGCGGGCCGGTGTCCGGGTACGGCGTCTTCGTCAGCTCGTCCGCAAGGTTCGCGGGCCCCTGCCGCGGGTGGGTGACCTGGTGCGCGAGGGCCGCCAGTGCGCCGCCGATCAGCGGGGCGACGATGAACAGCCACAGCTGGGAGAGCGCGCCGCCGCCCGCGAAGAGCGCCGGGCCGAGGCTCCGGGCCGGGTTCACGGACGTGCCCGTCAGCGGGATGCCGATCAGGTGGATCACCGTGAGGGCCAGGCCGATGGGGAGCCCGTCGAAGCCGATCACGGCGATCTTGTGCGTCACCGCCAGATAGACGAAGACCAGCAGGAAGGTCAGGACGACCTCAGCGAGGAACGCGCCGCCGGTGCCGAGGTGCACGGCCGAGCGGTCCCCGAAGCCGTTGCTGCCGAAGGCACCGTGGGTCTTGAGCCCCGGCACCTGCTTCGCCAGCAGGAACAGCACCGCCGCGCCCACGATGCCGCCGAGCAGCTGGGCGATCCAGTACTCGATGGCCGTGCGCAGCGTGATGCGGCCCTCCACCAGCAGACCGAGCGTCACCGCCGGATTCACGTGGCAGCCCGAGATCGGGCCCAGCGCGTACGCCAGGGCCAGCAGGGTGAATCCGAAGGCCAGCGCGATACCGAGCACGCCGATGTAGTCGGCCGCGAGAACCGCTGATCCGACAGCGAAGAAAACCAGCAGCGCGGTGCCGAGGAATTCGGCCGCGACGGTTCTCGTCTGCACGGGATCGAGAGTCACCGACCCCAGCTTGACGGCGTCCATGGCGTCCTCCAGAGGATCGTGGACTGTCTTCGCATTGTCGGACGATCCATGACGAGTCGCCTGTTGGGGCACAGCCGTGACCGGTGGAGCATGCGGCCGGTTCCGGGACGCTCAGGGAGGCGGCGCGGTGGGAGCTCAGCGCGTGAAGAGGGGCTCCCCCGGGACGTCCGCGCCCGGCGGCAGCAGGGCCAGGTCCAGGCCGCGTACGAGCCGCGCGCGCAGCACCTCGTCGGCGGCCAGCGCCTCCGCGACCCGCTGGACGACCTCGGCGGGCGCCGAACCGGGGACCAGGGCCAGCGCCAGCGTCCCGTCCGCGTCCGCCGCCGGGGCGACGTGGGCGCGCAGCACGCCCGGCTGCGCCGCCAGGACCGCCCGCAGGGCGTCCGTGACCGACGGGTCCGCCAGCGGGTCCGCGCTCTGCCGCCCCTCGGCCAGGGCGAGCAGGGCGGGGCCGGTCAGCTGGTACGGCACCGGGCCGGCGAGGTCGATGACAACCGTGTCCGCCTTCTCGTGCGCGGCCGCCTGCAGCGCCTGGTGCAGGGGTACGGCCACGGGGCGGGCGTCCGCGCGCCACCGGGCCAGCGACTCCAGCGACGTGAACGCGGGCAGCGCCTTGCGGCCTCCCGGGGCCTGGAGCGTCGGCACGGCCATGTCGCTGGTCTTCTCGCGCTTCAGCCCGTCCGGGCCGGTCTCCACCTCGCCGAGCACGGCGACGACGGGCACGAGCAGGCGGGCGCCCGGCAGGGCGGCGAGCACGGCCGGCTCGGCGGCGGGGTCGTCCGCCCAGGCCGCGAGGGCGGCGGTCAGGGCGGGGTCGGCTGCGCCGTTGTCGTCGGCGAATCCGGGGTCGGGGATGCTCTTGAGGGACACGCGCCGAGCCTATCGGGGGGCCTGCACGCCTTTTCCCCAGGGCTCGCGCCCCAGACCCCCGGCGCCTGCGGCGGGCTTGTTCCCCTACCCCGCCCCTTCCCGAAACCGGGGCTGCGCCCCAGACCCCGCAACACGCTTCGCGCGTTGTCCTCAAACGCCGGACGGGCTGAAATCGGGGGTCTGGGGGCTTGCCCCCACCCGGCGGAGCCGCACATCAGACGCAGCCGGGAAGGGGCGGGGCTGGGGAAAGAAACCCGCCACCGCCTAAACGCCCCGGCGCCGCCAAAGCACCGCCGCCGCGATCAGGAACAGCACCCCCACACCCGCCGCCCCCAACGGCACCGGGGACAGGAAAGCATCGCGTTCGGAGGGCGGCTCCGACCCCGGAGGGCCGAAGAAGCGAGGTGGCGGGGCCTCGGCCCGGAGTGAGTTCACGCGCGCCCCGCGCGCGATCGCCGCCGCCGGATCCACAAGGCCCGCCCCGCGCGCGTCGTCCCGCCCGCCCGGCGGCCCCCCGCTCGCCGTGTCCACGATCAGTTCGCGGACCTGGGCCGGGCTCAGGCCGGGATGTGCGGCGCGTACGAGAGCCACCGCCCCGGAGACGAAGGCGGAGGCCGCGCTCGTGCCCCACCCCTCGTAGTAGCGCCGGTCCGGGTCGGCGATCACCACGTCGACGCCGGGCGCGCAGACGGCCGCGTACCAGCGCCGGGTGGAGAACGCGGCGCGGCCGCCGTACCGGTCGACCGCCGTGACCGCGATCACCCCGGGGTAGGCGGCGGGGTAGGAGACGTGGTCGCCCTCCTCGCCGCCGTTGCCCGCCGAGGCGACGACGACGGCGCCCTTGCCCAGCGCGTACTGGACGGCGGCGTCCTCACGCGGTTCGGGGTGCGCGGTGGCGCTGTCGTCGCCCAGCGACAGGTTGATCACGTCGGCACCGTGGTCGGCGGCCCAGCGGATGCCGTCCGCGAGGGCGCCGCCGCGGGCGCCGCGCGCCTTGGGCCGGGCCGGGTCGCCGTCCTCCAGGATCACCCGGACCGGCAGGATCTTCGCCTCGGGCGCGATGCCGAGCACGCCGTCGGAGCCGTCGTCACCGTGCCCGCGCCCGGCGATGATCCCGGCCATCGCGGTGCCGTGCCGCGCCCAGGCCCGGTCGCCGGGGCCGGCGCCGAAGCCGACGAGGTCCTTGCCCGGCAGCACCTGCCCCCGGAGGTCGGGGTGCCCGTCGTCGACCCCGGTGTCGAGGACGGCGACGGTCACCCCGGCGCCCTTGGTGGTCCGCCACGCGTCCTCGGTGTGCAGGGCGTCGAGGGCCCACTCCTGCGCGCGTATCGCGTCGGCGCGCGCCGGCCCGGCGGGCAGTACGACGCAGGCGACGGCACAGGCGAAGGCCGCGGTGAGGCGGCTGCCCGCGGTACGGGTGAACGCCCTCACTTCCGGGCCCCCTTGTCCGCGCCGCCGCCCCGTACCACCTGCTGGAGCTCGCGTTCCAGGCGGTCCGCCAGCGCCGTCGCGTCGTGCCCGAGCCCGGCCTGGGCCGGGGGCGTGGTGGCTCCGGGGGCGACCGCCTCCGCGGCCGGCTGCGGGGGTGTGCCCGTGCGGGCGTCCGCGAAGCCGGACACCGCGTAGACGACGGCGGGCAGGTCGGTCAGGACGCTGATCTGCCAGCTGGCGCGCTGCGCGTCACCGAAGTGTTCGGCGGCGGTGCCCCCGGGGGCGTACGGGCGGGGCATCAGATCGGCGCGCCTGTCGAGCCGTTCGTCGGAGAAGCGCTTGCGCAGGGCACGCATGCCGGTGCCGTCGGCGGCGGTGACCAGGAGGCCGACGGTGGTCACGCGGGTGGCGGTCGCGTCGGTGTACGTGGCGCGGAGCAGCCGCTCGCAGCCCACGGGGGCGAGCGCCTTCGCGAGGAGGGTGTCGAAGGCGCCCGCGCAGTCGCTCTCGGGGGCGACGCCGACGCGGGTCCAGTCGCGGGCCGCTCCCCCGGGGCCCGCGAGGTCGGCGTGGAGCCTGCGGGGGAAGAGGCTGTCGACGGGGAGGGTGTGCCAGAGGGCGCGGCCGCGTTCGAAGGCGCGCTCCGCGGCGGACTGCCGTCCCGACGCGCTCGTCAGCCAACTCCCCGCCACCGAACCGACGATGAGGCCGATGCCGAGGACCAGGCAGGTGGCGGCCGCGGCCGTCCTGCGGGCGGACGTCCTGGGCGGCTCCGCGCCGGCGGTCGCGGGCTCGGCCGGTGCGGGCGGCGGCGTGGCCGGGCACGGTGGGTACGGCAGGCGGGGCCGGGGCACGGACGGCGCCGGTCCACCGCCGGGCCTGGCGCGTACCGGGAGCTCGTTCAGGGTGGGATTCGGGCGCACCCCTGTCGGAGGTGGCTCCGCTTCCGTAGTCAACCTGCGCTCTCCCCCTCGCGAGCCCGCTCGCCGGTTCCTGTCCGGACGCCCCGTCACTCTACGGGGCGGGCGGCGGGCTCGGCCATCGCCGTCGTCCGGCCCCTGTTCAGGGGCGAACTCCCTCTGGCAAGCTGCGCGCATGTCGCCTCGTGTCGCCGGTTCACCCGCCGATCGGGCCCGTTACGACCGGGCCACCGCCGCTCTCGACGCACCGTTGGCGGTGGTCGACCTCCAGGCGTTCGACGCCAACGCCCGGGATCTGGTCCGCCGGGCGGGCGGCAAGCCGGTGCGGGTGGCGAGCAAGTCGGTGCGCTGCCGGGCCCTGTTGGAGCGGGTGCTGGCGCGGGACGGTTTCTCGGGGGTGATGAGCTTCTCGCTCGCGGAGTCGCTGTGGCTGGCGCGGTCGGGGTTCCCGGACGTTCTGCTGGCGTATCCGTCGGCGGACCGGGCGGGCTTCGCCGAGCTGACCTCGGACGCCGAGCTGGCGGCCGCGGTCACGGTGGTCGTGGACGATCCGGCGCAGCTCGCGCTGATCGACGCGGCACGCCCCGGAGGCGGGCGGTCCGAGGAGATCCGGGTCTGCCTGGAGATGGACACGTCGCTGCGGCTGCTCGGCGGCCGGGTGCGGATCGGCGCGCTGCGTTCGCCGTTGCGCGATCCGGTGCGGCTGGCGGAGGTGGCGCGGGCGATCGGCCGGCGGCCCGGCTTCCGGCTGGTGGGGCTGATGGCGTACGAGGCGCATGTGGCGGGCGTGGGCGACGCGGTGGCGGGCCGGCCGCTGCGGTCCCGGGCCGTACGCCTGATGCAGTCGGTGGCCCGCAAGGAGCTCGCGGCGCGCCGGGCGGAGGCGGTGCGGGCCGTACGGGCGGTGGCGGAGCTGGAGTTCGTCAACGGCGGTGGCACGGGGAGCGTGGCGTCCACCGCGGCGGAGGACGCGGTGACGGAGGTGGCCGCGGGGTCGGGGTTGTTCGTGCCGGGCCTGTTCGACCACTACAGCTCGTTCCGGGGCCGCCCGGCGGCGCTGTTCGCGCTGCCGGTGGTGCGGCGCCCGGGGCCGGGTGTGGTGACCGTGGCGGGCGGCGGCTATCCGGCGTCGGGCGCGGCGGGCCGGGACCGGCTGCCCGTACCCTGCCTCCCGGCGGGCCTGCGCCACGACGCGCGCGAGGGCGCGGGCGAGGTGCAGACCCCACTGCTCGGGCACCCGGCCGGCGACCTGCTGGTCGGCGACAAGGTGTGGTTCCGCCACGCGAAGGCGGGCGAACTGTGCGAACGCTTCGAGGCGCTGCGCCTGATCGACGGCGACCGGGTTGCCCGGACGGTCCCGACGTATCGGGGCGAGGGCCAGACGTTTCTGTGACGGCGGCGGCCGGGCTATTTCTTCCCCAGCCCCGCCCCTTCCCGAACTGGGGCGCGTGCCCCAGACCCCCGGCTGCGGGTCCGTTGCCGCCTGCGGCGGAGAGCGCCCTGCGGGCGCGGCCTCAAACGCCGGCCGGGCTGATTTTGGCTGATGTGGGTGCGCAATTCAGCCCGTCCGGCGTTTGAGGACACTCGGCGAAGCCGGGTTGGGGTCTGGGGTCTCCCCGGTTTCGGGAAGGGGCGGGGTGGGGAACAAAGCCCCCGCCAAGACCAGCCGTCGGCTAGGACGCCAGATCCACCTGATCCGGAATGACCGACCCGTCCGCCCGCCGCACAGGCGCCTGGCTGCCGTCGTCGTTCGTGGCGCCCACCGTGGAGCACGGGTACGTGCCCGACTTGCGCGGCATCGGGTCGATGAACATCGGGTTGGCGACCCAGCGGCCGTCCGCGTCGTCGAAGGCGCGGCACATCAGCTCGGCCTTGTTGCGGTTGATCGCGACGTGGGCGCCGGTGGCGTCGTTCACGAAGGTCACGTCGGTGTCCGCGTCACCCGCGCCGAGGGCGATGCGGTGCGCCGGGTCCTGCTGCTTCCAGGCGGCCGCGCCCTTGATCTTGAAGATCTCCTGGTTGATCATGCAGCGCTTGCCGTCCATGTACGGCAGGGCCCCGCCGGGGCCGTCCGCGACGCCGCCGCAGCCCTTGATGCCGGTGGTGAGGCGGCCGTGGCGGTCGAGGACGTTGCGGATGCCGATGGTGTGCTTCCGGTCGAGACCGACGCCGCCCGACCACGCCTCGGCGATCGGCTCGGAGGAGGCGGAGACGATGTAGACGTCGAAGCCCGCGGCCTTCAGCGTGCGGATCAGGTCCTTCTGCTGGTCGTAGTAGCGGATGTAGCCGGCGATGCTGTGCGTGCCGACGGTCTGCTTGCGACCGATGGGCGCGGCGAGCTGCTCGGCGCGTGCCTGCTCGGCGTACGCGGTGAGGGTGGCGGGCGTCCGGCCGGCGAAGAGCTGGGGTATCCAGGCGTAGGCGGGCACGGTGCGGCGGTGGTTCCACTCGCCCGCGAAGGCGGCCTCGCCGGCCATGGTCCGCGACTTCTCGCGGATCTCGAAGATCTCGTCGGCGCAGGCGGTGTTCTTCGAGGTGGGCAGCGGGCGGCCGGCGGGCACTGCGGTGCCGCACGCCTTGGTCAGGGCGCGGTCGGCGGCCGGGGTCAGCCAGGCGGAGGTGTCGCGCCAGCTCTTGGGCCGCAGGATCTTGTCGTGGTTCAGAGCCCAGGCGAGCGTGGCGTCCGTGATGTCGTTCTTGACGACGGTGTTGTCCCAGTCGAAGGCGGCGACGGGGCGGGGGCCGCCCTTGCCGGAGCAGGTGCCCCGCTCGTCGATCATCTTCTGGAGCTTGGCGCGGTTGTCACCGAACCAGGTCAGCTTCTTGTCGAGCTGGGGGCACTTCGCGGTGGGACGGGCCGCGTGGGCGGGCGCCGCCTGGGCGGGCACCGAGGAGACGAGGGCCGCGGCGGCCAGGAGGCCGACGACGATGGCGGGCTTCTTGCGCATGCGTTCTCTTACGTACGTGGGGGCAGGACACGCGACGGGACCGGACGATGAGTAGGAACAGCCCGGTCCCGTCGTTCGATCATGGACTTTACAGCGGCGTTACATAGGCACCCGCGATGCCACCGTCCACGAGGAATTCGGCGGCGTTGACGAAGGAGGAGTCGTCGCTGGCGAGGAAGGCGACGGCGGCGGCGATCTCCTCGGGCTCGGCGAAGCGGCCCACGGGCACGTGGACCAGGCGGCGCGCGGCGCGCTCCGGGTCCTTGGCGAAGAGCTCCTTCAGGAGCGGGGTGTTCACCGGGCCCGGGCAGAGGGCGTTGACGCGGATTCCCTCGCGGGCGAACTGCACGCCCAGTTCGCGGGACATGGCCAGCACGCCGCCCTTGGAGGCGGTGTAGCTGATCTGCGAGGTGGCGGCGCCCATCACGGCCACGAAGGAGGCGGTGTTGATGACGGAGCCCTTGCCCTGCCGCTGCATGTAGGGCAGCGCGGCCTTGCAGCAGAGGTAGACGGAGGTGAGGTTGACCTCCTGGACGCGCTTCCAGGCGTCGAGGCCTGTGGTGAGGATGGAGTCGTCGTCGGGCGGGGAGATCCCGGCGTTGTTGAAGGCGACGTCGACCGAGCCGTAGGTGTCGTACGCGGTCTTGAACAGCGCCTCGACCTGCTCCGGGTCGGTGACGTCGACCTGCACGAAGAGCCCGCCGACCTCCTCGGCTGCGGCCTTGCCCGCGCTCTCGGAGATGTCCGCGCAGACGACGTTCGCGCCCTCGGAGGCGAGCCGCCGGGCGGTGGCGAGACCGATGCCGCTGCCGGCTCCGGTGATCACGGCGGTGCGGCCGACGAGGCGGCGGCAGACGGGGTTCTGGTCGGTCACAGGGTCTCCTCGGTGCTGATGAACACGTTCTTGGTCTCGGTGAACGCGGCGAGCGCGCCGGGGCCGAGTTCGCGGCCCAGGCCGGACTGTTTGAAGCCCCCGAAGGGGGTCCAGTAGCGGACGCTGCTGTGGGAGTTGACGGAGAGGTTGCCCGCGGCGACGGCGCGGGAGACGCGGATCGCCCGGCCGACGTCCCGGGTCCAGATCGATCCGGACAGCCCGTAGTCGGTGGCGTTGGCGAGCCGCACCGCCTCGGCCTCGTCCTCGAAGGGGATGACGACGGCGACCGGGCCGAAGATCTCCTCCGCGGCCAGGCGGTCGTCCGGGGCGGACTCCAGCACGGTGGCGGGGTACCAGAAGCCCTTGCCCGCCGGGGCCTCGCCGCGGATGGCGGCCGGGGCGTCCTCGCGGACGTAGGACCGTACGCGCTCCCGGTGCACGGCGGAGATCAGCGGGCCCATCCGCGTGGCGGGGTCCGTCGGGTCGCCGACGGTGAAGGCGCGCACCGCGGGCTCCAGCAGCTCCATGAAGCGGTCGTAGACACCGCGCTGGACGAGGATGCGGCTGCGGGCGCAGCAGTCCTGGCCGGTGTTGTCGAGGAAGGAGCCGGGGGCGGCCGCGGCGGCCCGCTCGATGTCGGCGTCGGCGAAGACGATGTTGGGGTTCTTGCCGCCGAGTTCGAGGGTCACGCGCTTCACGCCGGCGGCGCACTTGGCCATGATCTGCTTGCCGACGGCGGTGGAGCCGGTGAAGACGACCTTGGCGACGCCGGGGTGCTCGACGAGGGCGTTGCCCGCGACGGGCCCGTCGCCGGGGAGCACTTGGAAGAGGCCCTCGGGCAGGCCGGCTTCCAGGGCGAGTCCGGCGAGCCGCAGGGCGGTGAGCGGGGTGGTCTCGGCGGGTTTGAGGAGTACGGCGTTGCCCGCCGCGAGCGCGGGGGCGAAGCCCCAGGCCGCGATGGGCATCGGGAAGTTCCACGGGGCGATGACGGCGACGACGCCGAGCGGCTCGTGGAAGGTGACGTTCAGGCCCCCGGCGACGGGGATCTGGCTGCCGTTGAGGCGTTCGACGCCGGAGGCCGCGTAGTCGAGCAGGTCGCGGGCGTTGCCCGCTTCCCAGCGGGCGTTGCCCACGGGGTGCCCGGCCTCGCGGACCTCCAGCTGCGCCAGCTCCTCCAGGTGGGAGTCGACCGCGGCGGCGAAGCGGCGCAGGTGGCGGGCGCGCTCGCCGGGGGCGAGGGCCGCCCAGCCGGCCTGCGCCCGCGCGGCCCGCTTGACGGCGGCGTCGACGTCCCGCGGTGTGGAGGCGGGGACGGTGGCGACGATCTCTTCGGTCGCGGGGTTGATGATCTCGTGCAACGCGATGTCCTTACATGCGCTCGAAGGAACGGAACCGCTCCCAGTCCGTGACGGCGGTGTCGTACGCCTCCTGTTCGACGCGGGCCATGTGGAGGTAGTGCTCCACGACCTCGTCGCCGAACGCGGCCCGCGCTATGGGGCTCTCCTCCCACAGCCGCGCGGCCTCGCGCAGCGAGGTGGGCACGTGGGCGGCGTCCCCGGCGTAGGCGTTGCCCGTACAGGGCTCGGGCAGCTCCAGCTCCTGCTCGATGCCGTGGAGGCCGGCGGCGACCATGCCCGCGACGGCGAGGTAGGGGTTCACGTCGCCGCCGGGCAGGCGGTTCTCGAAGCGGTGCGAGGGGCCGTGGCCGACGACGCGCAGGGCGCAGGTGCGGTTGTCCGGCCCCCAGGCGACGGCGGTGGGGGCGAAGGAGCCGGGGCGGAAGCGCTTGTAGGAGTTGATGTTCGGCGCGTAGAGCAGGGTGAAGTCCCGCAGGGCGGCGAGCTGTCCGGCGAGGAAGTGCCGCATCGTCCTCGACATGCCGTACGGGCCGTCGGCGTCGGCGAGCACGGGCCGTCCGGCCTCGTCGCGCAGCGAGAGGTGGATGTGGCAGGAATTGCCCTCGCGCTCGTCGTACTTCGCCATGAAGGTGAGCGCCATGCCCTCCTGGGAGGCGATCTCCTTGGCGCCCGTCTTGTAGACGGAGTGCTGGTCGCAGGTGGTGAGCGCGTCGTCGTAGACGAACACGATCTCGTGCTGGCCGAGGTTGCACTCGCCCTTGGCGGACTCGACGGTGAGCCCCGCGCCGGCCATCTCGTTGCGGATGCGGCGCAGCAGCGGCTCGACGCGGCCGGTGCCGAGGACGGAGTAGTCGGCGTTGTACTGGTTGGCGGGGGTCATGCCACGGTAGGCGCGGCCCCAGGCCTCCTCGTAGGTGTCCTTGAAGACCATGAACTCCAGCTCGGTGCCCGCGTACGCGCTCCAGCCGTGCTCGGCGAGCCGGTCGAGCTGGCCGCGCAGGATCTGCCGCGGGGAGGCGAGGACGGGCGAGCCGTCGTGCCAGGCGAGGTCGGCGGTGACGAGCGCGGTGCCGGGGTGCCAGGGGGCGCGGCGCAGGGTGGCGGGGTCGGCGTGCATGGCGAAGTCGCCGTAGCCGCGCTCCCACGACGACATGGCGTAGCCGGGCACGGTGTTGAGGTCGACGTCGACGGCGAGGAGGTAGTTGCAGCCCTCGGTGCCGTGGTCGAGGACCTGGTCGAGGAAGTACGGGGCGGCGAACCGCTTGCCCTGGAGCCTTCCCTGCATGTCGGTGAAGGCGAGGACGACGGTGTCGATCTCCCCGGCGTCCACGAGCCTGCGCAGCTCCTCGACGGCGAGCGGGGGCGTGCGGTCTGCCACGGTGTTGCCTCCTGTCGGTCCGGCCGGGAGGTCTTAAGGTAGGCCCGTAGACCATTGATTGGGAAGGGGTCCCGATGGACGGGAGTTCAGCGGACCGGCTGGCACCGGTGCTGCGGCCGGTCCGCGCGGGCAACGGCTTCGAGGAGGCACTGGAGCAGATACTCCAGATCGTCCGCCTGGGGCTGGTGCCTGAGGGGGAACGGCTCCCCTCCGAGCGCGAGTTGGCGGAGCGGCTGCACATCAGCCGGGTCACGCTGCGCGAGGCACTGAAGGTGCTCCAGGACCAGGGGCTGGTGGAGAGCAGGCGCGGGCGGTACGGGGGGACGTTCGTCCGCGCCCGCACGGCCGCCTCCACGAAGGTGGACGTCGACGTCGAGGACACGCTGCGGTTCCGGGAGGTGCTGGAGGTGGGCGCGGCGGGGCTGTGCGCCGCCCATGGCCTGGACGAGGAGCAGGCGGCCCGGCTGCGGACGGCGCTGGACGCCACGCACGACGCGCCCCTCGCCGAATACCGGCGCCTGGACACGCTGTTCCATCTGACGCTCGCGGAGCTGTCGGGGTCGCCGACGCTGGCCGCGCAGTACGCGGCGGTGCGGGCGACGGTCAATGAGCTGCTGGACCGCATCCCGCTGCTGGTCCGCAACCTGGAGCATTCGCAGCTGCAGCACACGGCGCTGGTGGATGCGGTCCTGTCCGGGGAGGCGGAGGCTGCGCGCGAGGTGATGCGCGAGCATTGCTGTGGCACGGCGGCGCTGCTGCGGGGGTTTCTGTCATAGGCGGGGCACGCGCCTCGACCCTCCGCGCCTGCGGCCCCCGTAACCAGCCTTTTACGCCAGAGGGTTGCCATACCCGCCACGCGCCAGCAAAGGTATGGCGCAAAACCTTTACCCCCCGAGGGCAGGAGCGGCCATGGCAGATCGCACGGAGACACCCCCCGCCCCACCCACCACCGCCCCCCACGACGCCTATCTGGAGAAGCGCACCCTGCGCCGCGGCAGCGCCGGCCCCCTCCTGCTGACCGGCCTGGGCGTGGCGTACGTCGTCTCCGGCGACTACTCCGGCTGGAACTTCGGCCTCGCGCACGGCGGTTTCGGCGGGCTCGCCGTCGCCGTCGCCCTGATGGGCCTGATGTACACCTGCATGGTCTTCGCGCTCGCCGAGCTGGCCTCCGTGCTGCCCACGGCGGGCGGCGGCTACGGCTTCGCGCGCCGCGCGCTGGGCCCCTGGGGCGGCTTCCTCACCGGGACGGCCATCCTCATCGAGTACGTCCTCGCGCCGGCCGCGATCTCCGTCTTCATCGGCGACTATGTCGAGTCGCTGCACCTCTTCGGGCTCACCTCCTCCTGGCCGGTCTATCTGGCCTGCTTCGTGGTCTTCATCGGCATCCACCTGTGGGGCGTGGGCGAGGCGCTGAAGTTCAGCTTCGTGGTGACGGGGATAGCGGTCGCCGCGCTGCTGATCTTCGCGGTGGGGGCATTCACGGACTTCGACGCGGGGCGGCTGCACGACATCCCCGTCGACCACGGCGCCTTCGGCGCCTCGTCGTGGCTGCCGTTCGGGGTGCTGGGCATCTGGGCGTCGTTCCCGTTCGGCATGTGGTTCTTCCTCGGCGTCGAGGGCGTGCCGCTGGCCGCCGAGGAGACGAAGGACCCGGCGCGCTCGCTGCCGAAGGCGATGGCCACCTCCATGGGCATCCTGCTGGTCCTGGCGCTGGGCACCTTCCTCGCCGCGACCGGCGCGGGCGGCGCCGACGCCATGAAGGACGCGGGCAACCCGCTGGTCGCGGCCCTCCAGAGCGACGGGCACCCGACCGCGCTCGGCCGCATCGTCAACTACGCCGGACTCGCGGGCCTGGTGGCCTCCTTCTTCTCCCTCATCTACGCCGGATCCCGGCAGCTCTTCGCCCTCTCCCGCGCCGGCTACCTCCCCCGCCTCCTCTCCCTCACCAGCCGCCGCAAAGCCCCCTACCTCGGGCTGCTGGTCCCCGGCGCGCTCGGCTTCACCCTCGCCGCGGCCACCGGCGACGGCGCGCGCATGCTCAACGTCGCGGTCTTCGGCGCCACGATCTCGTACGCCCTGATGTCCCTCTCCCACGTCGTGCTGCGCCGCCGCGAGCCGGGGCTGGAGCGGCCGTACCGCACGCCGGGCGGCGTGGTGACCTCGGCGGTGGCCTTCGTGCTCGCGTGCGCGGCCCTGGTGGCGACGTTCCTGGTGGACACGGCGGCCGCGATGATCGCACTGGGCGTCTACGCGGTCGCCGCCGCGTACTTCGCCCTCTACAGCAGGCACCGGCTGGTGGCGAACGCGCCGGAGGAGGAGTTCGCGGCACTCGCCGCGGCCGAGGCCGAGCTCGCGCGCGGCTGACACACGGGCTGGCACACGGGCTGACACATGGCTGGCCTATGACTGACCTATGGCTGACCTATGGCTGACACGGAAGGACAAGCACACATGGACGCACAGCCGTTGATCGGCATCACCACCTACCTCGCGCGGGCCCGCTGGGGCGTCGCGTGGGACACATCGGCCGCCCTGCTCCCCGCCGCGTACGGGGAGCACGTCCAGCGCGCGGGCGGCCTGGCCGTCCTGCTCCCGCCGGACGACCCGGCGACGGCACGGGCCGTGGTCCGGCGCCTGGACGGCCTGGTCCTGGCGGGCGGCGACGACCTGGACCCGGCGCTGTACGGACAGGAGCCGCACCCCCGCGCGGGAGCCCCCGTCCCGGAGCGCGACCGCTGGGAACTGGCCCTGCTCGCCGAGGCGTTGCGGCAGGAGCTGCCCGTGCTCGGCGTCTGCCGAGGCTTGCAGCTGATGAACGTGCACGCGGGAGGCACGCTCGTGCAGCACCTGCCGGACGCGGTCGGCCACGAGGGCCACAACCCGGCCGCCGGCGCCTTCTCCGACCATCTGGTCAAGCCGGTCCCGTCAACGCGCCTGGGCGAGCTGCTGCCCGAGCCGTGCGACGTGGCGACGCACCACCATCAGAGCGTGGACCGGCTGGGCGAGGGCCTGGTGGTCTCGGCGTACGCGGAGGACGGCACGGTCGAGGCGCTGGAGTACGAGGGCCGCGCGGCCTTCGCCCTGGGGGTCCAGTGGCATCCGGAGGTGCGGTCGGACCTGCGGTTGGCCCGCGCCCTGGTGGCGGCTTCCCGGGGGCCGAACAGCACGGACCGCCGCTGAACGACCCTCAAGGAACGTCCCAGAGGCGGACGGTGCCGCTTTCGAGTCCCGCCGCGAGGGTCTTGCCGTCCGGGCTGAACGCCAGCTGCTGGATGGCCTTGCCGTCGGTGAAGGTGGCGGTGGGCGAGCCCGAGGCCGTGTCCCACACGAAGGCGGTGCCGTCCCTGTCGGCGCTGGCCAGCAACCGGCTGCCGGGGTGGAACGCGAGCGCCAGGATCTCGGCCTTGTGGCGGTCCAGGGCAGCCATGTCCTTGCGGGTACCGGTGTTCCACAGCCGCACCGTGTGATCCGTCTGCACGGCGGCCAGGATCTGCCCGTCCGGACTGAACACCGCGAGCTTCCAGATCTTGTTCTTGCCGTCGCCGCCGACGGTGGCCGCGACCTGATCGGCGGGCATCTGCCGTATTTGGAAGGGGTCACCGGCGGCCAGCAGCGTGCCGTCCGGGCTGAACGCCGCCGGCCCGGTCTTCGAGTCCTCGTGGACGGCGAGGGTGCGGCCCGAGGGCACGTCCCACACGTACAGCCCCTTGGCGCTGCTCGCGGCCAGCGTCCTGCCGTCCGGGCTGAGGCCGACGGAGTCGAGGAAGCCGTCCTGGAGTTGGTAGGACGTGGACCCGGTGAAGGTGGCGCCGGCACGGCCGGTGGCCACGTCGTACAGCTGGATCTTGTTCTCGACCGCCCTGGCCAGGAGTCCGAGGTCCCGGCTGAACACGTTGGGCTGGCTGTAGCTGGCGATGTCGATGTGCGTGACGGTGCTGTCCCGGGTGGACATGTCCCATCGCCAGATCGTGCCGTCCGGGCTGGAGACGGCCAGCGTCCTGCCGTCCGGGCTGAAGGCGAGGCCCTCGGCGCCGTCGGGGCCCTTGAGGGAGTTGCCGTCGTCCTGGAGCAGCAGGAGGGGGACCCCGACCGCGGCGGCCGCGCCGACCGCGAGGCCGCCGAAGATCAGCGCGCGCCGTGACACGCGCCGCGCGGCCGGTTGTGGGGCGGCCGGTTGTGGGGCGGGCGGCATCGGCGCGTGCGGCGGCGCGGGCGGCATCGGCGTGGCGGGCGTTGCCAGGGCGGGGCCCGTCTGAGTAACGGCGTACGGATTCACGCCCGGGTCGAGCACCGTCGCGGCCCGCGTCTGCCGGGCGGCGGGCGGGGGCGGTGTGTGCCGCGCCGGGGTCAGGACCACTGTCTGCTCGGGCCGGGCCGGAGGGAGGGCCGTCCCGCTCGCGGGGGCTCCCGCGAAGCGGGCGGGGAGGCCGGCGACGGCGGGCCGGTCGGCCGGGTCCTTGGCCAGGCAGGAGGTCAGGAGGCGCAGCAGCTCGCCGTCGAGGCCGTCGAGCGCGGGCGGTTCGTCCAGGATCCGCTGGACGACGTCCAGGAGGGTGGGTGCGTCGAAGGGGCTGCGGCCGGTGGCGGCGAAGGCCAGGACCGAGCCGAGCGCGAACACGTCACTGGCGGGCCCGGCCCGGTCGGCGCGTATCTGCTCCGGCGACATGTAGGAGTAGGTACCGATGACCGCGCCGGTGGCGGTGAGTGAACTGGCGTCCACGGCACGGGCGATGCCGAAGTCGATGATGCGGGGTCCGTCGTCGGCGAGGATGACGTTGCCGGGCTTGAGATCGCGGTGGACGAGGCCGCACTTGTGGATCGCCGCGAGCCCTTCGGCGAGGCCCGCGCCGAGGCGCAGGACGGCCTCGGGGTCGAGGGGCCCGCGATCGGTGACGACCTGCTGCAGCGTCGGGCCGGGGATGTACGCGGTGACGAGCCAGGGAGAGGGGGCGTCGGGGTCGGCGTCGACGAGCTGGGCGGTGTGGAAGCCGCCGACCTGGCGCGCGGCGTCGACCTCACGGGCGAAGCGGGCCCGGAACTGCGGGGTGGCGGCCAGTTCGGGCCGGATCACCTTCACGGCGACCTTGCGGCCGCCGGGCGAGGTGGCGAGGTAGACGTGCCCCATGCCGCCCGCTCCCAGCCGGCCGTCCAGCCGATAGGGGCCGACCCGCTGGGGATCGTCGGGCCACAACGCGTCCATGTTTACCGTCCGTTGAAAAGGGTGGGGGTGTCCGCCGGGGAGGCGGAGGCGCTAGGGGAGCTTCCAGAGCTGGATCGAGACGGCGGACTCCTCGGTCGCGCCGACCTGGTTGAGAGCGGCCGCGAGAGTGCTGCCGTCCGGGCTGAAGGCCAGCGACGAGATCGAGGTGTCCATCCTGGACTTGGGCATGGTGCCGGTCAGGGTCGTGGTGACCCGCCCGGTGGAGAGGTCCCAGAGGCTGACGGTCTTGCCGGTGTCGTCCTGGGTGTTGGCCTCGCGAACGCCTCCGGCACCCGCGATCACCGCCTTGCCCGGGCGGTACGCCGCCGTCTGGAGGTAGGGGTGGTCGTCGGTGAGCGTCGCGGTATGCCGCTCACCGGCCAGGTCCCACAGGTGGACGCCGGGGCCGGCGGCGGCCACGGCCTTGCCGTCCGGGCTGAACATCACCGAGTTGAAGTGGTCCTTCCCCTCGGTGGTGAGGGTCTTGAGGTGGCGGCCGGTGTCGGCGGTCCACAGCCAGATCCTGCCGCCCGCGGCCTCGGAGGCCACGGTGGCCACGGTCTTGCCGTCCGGGCTGAACGCGATGTGGTTCATGCTGCCGGTTTGTCCGGTGAGGGTGGCGAAGACGCGACCGGTGGACGGCGTCATGAGCTCGACCCGTCCGGCGACGCCCACGGCGAGCACCCCGCCGTCCGGGCTGGACGCCAGGCAGTTGACGTAGTCGTTCTGGCCGTCGTACCTGGTGACGACGCTCATCGGCCTGCCGGTGCGCAGGTCCCAGCGCCGCAGCGTCTTGTCGAAGCCACCGGAGTACAGGGTCCGGCCGTCCGGGGTGAAGGCCAGGGACATGACGTTGCTGGTGTGCCCCTGGTACGTCGTGAGCGCGCGGCCGGTGGCGACGTCCCACAGCCGCACCGTGTTGTCGTAGCTGCCGCTGGCCAGGGTCGTGCCGTCCGGGGCGAAGGCGAGGCACTCGATCTCGGAGGTGTGGCCGCTGAGGCGCGTGACGGGCTTGGTGGGGTCCGCGTCCGTGCCGGATCCCCGCCAGAGGAAGTACGCGGGGACGGCGGCCGCCGCCGTCGCGGTGGCCGCTATCCCGCCGAACAGCAGCGTGCGCCGGGGAAGCGCCTTGGCCTTGGCGGGGACGGCGGGTGCGGTGGTGGGCGAGGCCGCGGGCGAGATGGTGGGCGAGGTGGTGGACCCGGCGCCCGGTGCGGTGGGCAGGTCGTCGAACGCGACGGCGGGCGGGGCGCCGGCGCCGGTGACCGAGAGGCGGGTCAGGACGTCGGCGGTGGAGGGGCGGCCGACGGGGTCCTTGGCCAGGCACGCGGTGACCAGGTCGCGCAGGCCGCCGAAGAGGCCGTCGAGCCGGGGAGGTTCGCTGGTGACCCGGTGGACGATGGCCGGCACGGTCGTCGCGTCGAAGGGGCTGCGGCCGGTGGCGGCGAAGGCCAGGACCGAGCCGAGCGCGAACACGTCACTGGCGGGCCCGGCCCGGTCGGCACGTATCTGCTCCGGCGACATATAGGCGTACGTGCCCATGACCGTGCCGGTGCGGGTCATCGTCTCGGCGCCCTGGTCGTGCGCGATGCCGAAGTCGATGATGCGGGGTCCGTCGTCGGCGAGGATGACGTTGCCGGGCTTGAGGTCGCGGTGCACGAGGCCGCACTTGTGGATCGCCGCGAGCCCCTCCACCAGGCCCGCGCCGAGGCGGAGAACGGCCTCGGCGTCGAGGGGCCCGCGCTCGGCGACGACCTGCTGCAGCGTCGGACCGGGGATGTACGCGGTGACGAGCCACGGGGATTCGGCGTCCGGGTCGGCGTCGACCACCTGGGCGGTGTGGAAACCGCCGACCTGGCGCGCGGCATCCACCTCACGGGCGAAACGGGCCCGGAACTGCGCAGTGGCCGCCAGTTCGGGCCGGATCACCTTCACCGCGACCTTGCGACCGCCCGGCGAAGTGGCGAGGTAGACCTGGCCCATGCCGCCCGCACCCAGCCGGCCCTCCAGTTGGTACGGGCCGACACGCCGGGGGTCTCCGGGGCCCAGGGGCTCGACCATGCGCTACTCGAATCTGCCAGGGATTGCGGGCGGTATCACGGACGGCATTGAACCATGATCCCGCACACCAGGACGACGGGATCGATATCTCGTCCGCGTCGGCTCCAGGGTCCGCCGAAGGCTCGGCCGTGACCGTACCGGTTGGCCTCCGCCCGGAGGTGCGGCCGGACCTGCGGGGTACCCGGGGAGCGGCGCGCCGCTGTGTGCGGCACGGCACTCTGGCAGGCTGAGGGCGTGACGACAGTGACAGGACCCGGCCCGATCGAAGAGTTCGAGCGTCAGCGTCCGCGGATGTTCGGGCTCGCGTACCGCATGCTCGGCTCCGCCGACGAGGCGCAGGACATCGTGCAGGACGCCTATCTGCGGTTCAGCGCCACCGAGCCCGGTTCCGTCGGGTACGTGGGCGCCTGGCTCGCCAAGGTCGTCACGAACCTCTGTCTCAACCGCCTCACCTCGGCCCGTGCGCGGCGGGAGCAGTATGCGGGCCCCTGGCTGCCCGAACCCGTCCTGACCTCGGACGGCGCGCTCGGCCCGTTGAAGTCGGCCGAGCTCCGGGACTCGGTGTCCTGTGCCCTGCTCGTCCTGCTGGAGCGGCTGACGCCGACGGAGCGTGCGGTGTACGTGCTGCGGGAGGCGTTCGCGTACGGGTACCGGGAGATCGCCGGGGTGCTGGATCTGGGTGAGGCCAACTGCCGCCAGCTGTACCGGCGTGCGGTGGGCCGGATCGCACTGCCCGAGGCGCGGTTCGAGCCGTCGGAGCAGGTTCGTCACGAGCTGGTGGAGGCGTTCGTCGGGGCGGCCCGCGAGGGCGACATGGCGGGCCTGGAGAAGCTCCTCGCCGCCGATGTGATGTGGTGGAGCGACGGCGGCGGCAAGGTCACGGCCGCGCGCAGGCCCGTCGAGGGGCGCGAGAAGGTCCTGCGGTTCCTGGTCGGCGGGGCGGAGCGCTTCGCGGCGGGCATGGAGTTCACGGTCGCCGAGGTCAACGGGGCGCTCGCGCTGGTGGCGTGGCTGGGGACCACGGTCGTCGGGATCGTGTCGTTCGAGGTGCGCGGCGGCGTCATCGTGGCGGCACGGGCCGTAATGAACCCGGACAAACTTGACTTTGTGGGCTGCCAGCTCGCGTCCACCTGAAACTCTTTCCCGCGGCTGTCACATTTCCGCGGGCTCGTCGGTTCCCAGCTGATGACGGGCGTTCCACGAGGGAGCGCCCCGCGTCCGAAGGGGCTGATGCGGAAGTGACCACGATCCTGGTGACCGGCGGCACCGGAACGCTCGGCCGGCTCGTCACCGAGCGGCTGCGCGGCGAGGGGAACGAGGTGCGGGTGCTGAGCCGGCACGCGGAGCCGTACGCCGTGGATCTGCGGGAGGGCGGGCCCGTGCTCGACGGGGCCGTGGCGGACGTGGACGTCATCGTGCACTGCGCGTCGACGCCGCGCGGCGGTGACGAGCGGGCGGCGCGGAACCTGATCGGGGCCGCGCGCCGGGCGGGCGTCCCGCACCTCGTCCACATCTCGATCGTCGGCGTGGACCGGGTGCCCTTCGGCTATTACAAGTCCAAGCACGCGGTGGAGAAGCTGATCGAGGAGTCGGGGCTCGGCTGGACGCTGCTGCGCACCACGCAGTTCCACGATCTCGTCCGCACGGTCCTGCGGTCCTCGGCGAAGCTGCCGGTGATGCTGCTCCCGGCCGGCGTCGCCGTCCAGCCGATCGAGGTGGCCGAAGTGGCCGACCGTCTGGCCGAGTTGGCGCTGCGGCCTCCGGCGGGGCGGGTGGCCGACATGGGCGGACCCGAGGTCCATACGTCCCCGGACCTGGCCCGCATGTATCTGCGGGCGGCCGGCAGGCGCCGACCGGTGCTGAGTGTGCCGCTCGCAGGCAGGACGTACCGGACGTTTCGGGCGGGCGGCCATCTCGTGCCCGAACAAGCGGTGGGGAAGCGGACATTCGAGGAGCACTTGGGAACGCGTTGACGGACACCGCACGGAAATCGAGAAAATAAAAAGGAGCGTCATCATGAAAGCCACCATCGTGTGCACCTCTGTGTCCCACGGCAACACGAAGAGGGTTGCCGACGTCATGGGCCAGGCCCTGGAGGCCCCCGTCGTCGGTCCCGACCAGGTCGACAAGGCAGAGCTCTCCACCTACGACCTTGTGGGATTCGGCTCGGGGATCTTCTTGGGGTCCTTCCATCCACAACTGCGCGAGTTCGTCCAGTCGCTCCCGGAGGAGCGACGGGGCAAGGCGTTCGTGTTCGCCACCAGCGGCCTTCCCGAAGCGCGCTTCCAGCGCTTCTCCCGCCCCCTGGTGCGACTTCTCGAGCAGAAGGGCTTCGAGGTGGTCGGCACCTTCTCGTGTCGCGCGTTCGACACCTATCTTCCGTTCAAGCTCGTCGGCGGCATCAAGAAGGGACGGCCGAACGCCACCGATCTGGAGTCGGCTCACATGTTTGCCGAAGGGCTGCGAACCCGGGTATCCCGGTGAGGCGGCGGGCATCGCCGGGTCACCGGCCATGGGGTTGCCCAACACCGGGTTGCCGGGCGGCAGGTCGTACCCGAGCGGGGTGAGAGCGTGCCGCACCCGCCGCCCCTCGCGCCCGGCCCCGCGGGCATCAGCCCGGTGCGGGGCACCCGCCGAGCCAGGGCGCGGCGGCGGCCAGGGCCGCCGGTTCCCCCCGCCCGATCGGGCCGAACGCCCCGCGCCGCACGGCGACGGCGGCTACCGGCAGGGGCCGGATGCGCCGGCTGACGGTCCGTAGCGGGTCCACGGCCCGGCGGAGGTGTTCCGCGGCTCCCGGTGCGCACAGGGCGGCGGCGTCGAGGACGAGGACGCGGTCGAGTCCTCTGGTGGCGGCGTCCGTCACGATCTGCCGGAGCGCCGTCTCCCGGTCGTTCCCCGTGGCGGCGGGCGCGAGCCATTCCGCGAGCCAGCCGGTGTCGAGGCCGTCGAGGACCCGCCGGGCGTCCTCCCAGGTCTCCCGGGAGCCGTCGGCGAGCAGGCAGACGACGGCGTCGAAGTGGGCGAGGGGGCTGTCGAGTTGCCTGCGCGCCCGGTCGAGCACGTCCCGCGTGTGGTCGTCGCCGACCAGGCCGCGCAGGTGTTCCGTCAAACCGTCGGCGGCGAGGCCGAGTTCATGGTGGCCGATGAGGTAGTTGCGTACGCGTTCGAGCAGGGTGAGGGGGAAGGTCGGCCCCTGTGGCCCGGGTGAAGCGGTGCGGCCAGCGGACGCCCGGGTGGCACAGCACGCGGCCGCCGCCGCGCCGGACCTTCTCGTGGAGGTAGCCCTCCTCCCCGCCGTGGGCGCGGAAGCGCGGGTTGATGCCCGGCCAGGCGTCGGTGCGGCAGGCGAACAGGCCGAGGCCCTGCATGCCCACCTCGAACGGCTTCCCCCGGGGGTCGGCGCCCCGCGGGTCGGTGCGCCACACGCCGAACATGCCGTCGCCCCATTCGGGGTCCAGGTGAGTGGACGGCGGTTCGCGGCCGTCGTCGAGACCATCGGCGATCATGGGCCCTTGGAGCAGGTCGCGGCTGTCCGGGCGCTGCTCGAAGTGGTCGAGCACCGCGCGTACGGCCCCCGGGGCGAGCAGGACGTGGGAGTCCAGGCACAGGGTGACGGGCGACCGCGACACCCGGAAGACGAGGTCCCGGACGGCGGTGCTCGCGTACTGCCCGAAGGGCAGGTAGCGGTAGCCCGGTATGCGGTCGGCGAGGGCGCGCAGCGCGGGTGCGACCGGCCCGGACGGGTTGTTGTCCACCACGACGAACTGCGCGTCGGCCAGTTCCGGGGCGTGGGAGAGCCGGAGCGCCTGGAGCGTGAAGTACACGCCGTCGTAGTCGTCGTAGGTCGCCATGCCCACGGTGATCCGGCTCATGACGCGCTCCCTTCGTCGGCGGGTTCCACCACGGGGTCTTCGGCGAAGTCGCGCAGCCGCAGGGTCCGTTGGTGGTCGGGGAAGGCCCGGGTCGCGGCCGGGTGCGTACCGCGCATGTAGTGGCGCTGCCACCCGTCCGCGGCGGACGGTTCGCCCGCCACGAAGGCCTGGGCGAAGCCGATGCGGCTCTCGTGCCAGGCCCGGTGGTCGTCGGCGTCCGGCATGCGGGCGAGCGGGGCGCGCCGGGGGCGGATGCTCTCCAGGTCCCCGCGCCGCTGGGGTACGAGCATGAGAGCGGGTTCGCCCGCCGCGAAGGTGATGTCGGCGCCGGGCCGGGTGAGCTTCCAGTTCATGGTGAACGTGGCGACGGCCCAGTCGGCCTCCACCAGCCCTTCGAGCGGGTGCGCCCCGTCCTTGGGAGCGTTGGCGGGACCGCGGACGAGCAGGTTCCAGCCGGGCGGGGTCCGGATCAGATAGGGGATGTGGAAGGTCAGGATGCCGTGGCCGAAGTGGCTCATCGCCGGGGCGGGGGCGTCCTCGTCGGCGTAGCGGACGGTCAGGTCCTCCGTCGCGTCCCCGCCGTTCCAGCGCACGGTGAAGGTGCTGTTGTTGAGGATCCACCAGCCGTTCTGGTTGGCGACGCGCAGGGGGAGGCAGCGGTAGGTGTGGCGGAGGGCGGCCCGGTCCAGCCAGTCCCGCTGGGCGGGGGGCGAGGGCGGGGACGATGAGCATGTCCGGGGTGTCCGGCAGGCGGCAGGCGGCCATGGCGGGTTCGGGGTGTTCTGCGGAGCTCAACGCGCCCTTTCCGGTGGGGTGGTGAAGGTTCGCGGCCGGCGCCCACCCCGCGTCCGCGGAGTGGGCGCCGTCGGTGCCGGGTCAGATGACGACGATGCTCCCGGTGCCGGTGGCGAAAGCGGGCGATCCCCCGCCTCACCCAGAACCGGGGGCACGGGTGGGAAGCACCCGTCGGAACGCGGAAGTTCCCACCAGTGGTTGTGAAGTGTGTCACTTCACGGTCACCGCGGAGTGATACCGGAGGTACGGGCACCCCGTTCCGCCTCACAGAAACTTCACAAGCGGTGCTTGGGATGCATGCCCGATCAACACATTCCGGAACGCTCGCGTTCACGGTGGGACAGCGCAAACGCACCCGCCGGAGCCTCGAAATTTTTCCCTGTCCCCTGCACGGTTCCCGTGGCTAGGGTGATCCCCGTGTTGGGCGGACCTTGACCTGTTCCGTCATCGATTCTGCCAGCCAACTGGCATCCGGGAGAACACCGTTACCCACGGAGAGGAGTTGCATCGTCACGCCGCCGTACCGGCCGCTTACGCCCACCGACGCGGCCTGTGCCGTGCGCCGCTGCCCCCCACCCAGGACCACACCCCTCTCTTCGACCGGGCCTCGGCCCTACCCCTTAGCGAAGAAGGGACGCCCTCTTGCCCCGCAGACCTGGGTTGTTGAACCCCAGATCACGAAGATCCGCGATACTCGCCCCCGTCATCACATCCGTCGCCGCCCTGGCCGTCCTCAGCAGTCTGGCTGTCCAACCTGGTCTGCTGGACCTCGGACGCATCGGTGACCAGGTGCTGGCCACCGACCCCGAGTCCGGACGGCTTCGGGCCGAGGCGGTATCGGACACGTTCCAGCACGACACCGAGCATCTGGTGGATATCTCCGTGACCGGCGGTCTGCTGACCAGCACGACCGGGCACCGGTTCTTCGTCGTCGACCACGGCTGGACCACGGTCTCCGACCTGCGCGCGGGAGACCGGTTGCGCGCCCCGGACGGAACAGTGCAGACCGTGACCGCCTTGCGTGACCGAGTTGGCCTGGCACCCCGTAAGGTGTTCGACCTCACCGTCGATGGACTGCACACGTTCTATGTCCACCCGCAGGGTGAGCAGTCGCCGGGGGTGTTGGTCCATAACTGCACCAACATCATCGGCGACGAAGGTATCCAAGGGGCGCATACCCTGGGAGAGCACGTTCGCCCGAGCGACGCCGCGATGTACGACAAAGCCCAGATCGACGGCATCGCGGGGAAATGGACTGATCAGGCGACAGCCGCTCGCGCCGTCGACCAGGGGTTCCAACAGTGGGTCAAGGACCCGCGCAATGCGGACCGGCTGGCAACGTGGAAGCGTAAGCAGTCCATGAACAAGGGTGGTTTCAATGCGAAGACGGACACCCTCGCGTTCGAATGGGAACTCAGGGACGAGGGATCACTCGGGCGTGTGTGGAGAGCGAATGGCGACCGTGCGGGGGAACCAGCGAGCAACAAGGTTCGCATCGTGCTGAGGTACGTGCCGAAATCCGCCAACCCACCCCACAAGCCGAGCAACTTCGTCGTCTTCACCTCCTACCCGCTCCCGAAGCAGTAGCCATGTGACCGAGTATCAGTAGGCGCGGGCACCCCTCACAACGAGGGGTGCCCGCGCCGGGCAGGAGGTTGGTGATGACACAGCCGCGCGAGGTGTACTACGTCGGCTACGGGGCCGATTTCGGGCTCAGCGGCCTTGCCGGGGAGTTGTGTTCCCGCACGCATCGTCGCATCGATCAGAGGGTGCTGCTCGCCCTCGCCGAGGCGGCTGCGGAGGACGAAGACGACCAGCTCGGTAAGGACGTACGGCTGCTGCTGGATTCCCCGCTCGCGGAAGAGACGATCCACGCCGTGTGGCTGGCCGCTGTGCGACGGTGCCTCGACCCGGTCGAGGGCGGCATGGACATGCGCGCGTGGCTGGCCCACGTCTCGGACGTATGCCCGCCACGGACACGAGAGCTGGATCCGGTCGAGGCGAAAGCCCTGGACGAGGTGCGACCGGTGGTGGTGGAGAAAGAGCTGCGCGAGATCGTGGCGGCGGAGATCGACCAGGCCGCGGTCGGACTGGAACGCGCCGTCGCGGTACCGGGCATCGTTCCGGCGTTGCGGCAGGTCGTGGACCGGGTGGACGCCGACCTCGGTTTCCGCATGTTCCTGCGCGCCGCGAAGACGTATTCCGTGCCGATGGGGAAGAACCAGTATGACCGGCTGCTGGCGATCGGTGGCCAGTTGGCCTACCCGGCAGCTGCCGTCTATGAAGACCTGCATGTGCGGTGGCCGCCCATTGACCCGAGCCGGCGCGACTTCACATTCGGCCGCTTCGGTCTGCCGATGCTCGCGGCTGTGTTCCATGGGCCAGGATGGCGGTACGCAGGCACCGTGCGGGACAACATCCAGAGCATCGCCCATTGCGATCTCGGATACGGTCCAGGCTCGTTTGCGGCCGTGCTGCTGGAGGACGTCCAGCGGCTGCTGGACTCCGCGCTGTCTGATGCCTCGGTCATCGCGTTGTGGCGTGCCGCATCAGGGCGGTGGAACTACATCGACGAGTTCGACGCCGACGGACGGGCATGGCTCGAGCAGATTGCCCAGGTGTGCAAGGAGCACCTGAAGGATGTCGACCCCCTCTACACGCCCACCGTGTCGCCTGCCCGGATCGAGCTGGCGGAGACGGTCCTGCGGGAGGTCCACCAGGGTGCCCCGCAATTGACGCCCAAGACCCTGAGCGTCGACGCCGCCGTGGTTCAGCGCCTGGTGACGGCACTGGAGGACGTAGTCACTGCCGTCGACCCCGACTTGGGCTTCCGCCTCCTCCTTCAGATTCTCCTCATGTGCGACGCCCCCATCACCGAAACCCAGCGCACCCGCTACGAGACGATCAGTGAACGGTTCGGCTACAGCAAGGATTACGTCGGGGAACAGTTGCCCTCCTGCCCGGCATGAACCACCAGGACGAACCCCGTCGTCTCCTCGTGCGCGCACGAGGAGACCGGTCGCCCCTGTACACGTCAGATGCGGGGTCCTACGCGGACCCTGACGGCTTCACCATCGGTGTCCCGGTCGACGATCCCGGCCTGGGTCTTCCTGGAGACCTGGCATACAGCCTGATCTCCTGGTCCACGACCCGCCCGCCGGAGGGCTTTACCTCCCGGCCCCCACTTCGCAAACACGTCAAGAAGGGCCTGGAGCTCGCCCAGACTCTGGCGAAGCACCTGGGACCCACGTGGGTCGTGCGCTACTGGGACGAGCGGCACGGCTCAGCGAAGTTCGTGTGCTGGGGATGTCAGCGCCTGCACTGGACCCTCGACGCACACGGTAGTCCACCTCATCCCCTCCACATCGTCGTCGAGGGCGAGTACAAGTGGGGTCCACTCCGTGCCGAAGGGTTCGGCGATTTCATGCCGGACGATCCGGCTGCCGCTCTCGGGCTCTCCGACGACCTGGTCGACGACTTGTACAAGTGGTCGGCGGACTTCAACGCCAACGTGGACCTGTACGTGCAGGAGCGTGACGAGGACAGGGATGACGCCAGGCGGCGGGTGCTGGACCAGCAGGGTCAGGAACTGACCGAACGAGTCGCTCGCGAACTGGCCCCGGGCAGGTCCGTGAGGTACGGAGGGCTTGCTTAGCAGTTCCTGTTGAACGAGCCGTCGTTCGGGCCCTCTCCGCCTCCCACTGGGGAGGGAGGAGAGGGCCCACTCTGGTCGGCGGCGCGAACCCAGTCGTCGATCATGAAGCCGTTCATGGTCGTCTCTCGCCTTCCTCGGCTTTGGAAGTGGATATCCATCGACGTAGGGCTTGGGTCCAGACCACCTTCTGAGTCGTTGAGCGGTGACAGCCCGAAGATCAGCTCAGCGCACCACTGCCCGCACTGTGTGGACCTCGGTGTAGTGGAGGGCGTGGCGGGCGTTCACGGCCTTCAACTCGTCGAGGTCGTCCGCGAACAGGGCCCACCAGCCTTCAGCGTCCAGGCGCCGGCATTCCCCGCACGGGGGCTCCTGCGGGCGCGGGGTGGTGCAGGGCGGGCCGCCGGTGTGGGGCAGCGGGACGACGGTGGGCCAGGAGCGCGGGGCGTTCATGACGCGATCTCCCCCATGTGGCCCCGGAGTTCCCGCGCCACCAGGGCCAGAGCCCGGGCGTAGTCGAAAGCGGACCGGAGCCCACTGCCGGGCCCGAGCTCGCTCACCCGGTGGAGCCCTTCCGCGGCGCTGCTCTCGGCGGCGGCGCAACGCGGGTCGTCGGCGGACAGGGCGCCGGCCGCGTCCCGTACGCCCTGGGCCGTCTTCTTGATGTAAGCGCGGAGGACGACCGTGCACGAGGACACCCTGCCCATGGGCGGAGAGATATGGGAGGGCGCGTCCAGGATCGCCCTGATCGCCCACTCGATGCCGTCGTCGCCTTCGGCTCGCGGTGGGTTCGTGGATCCTGCGGCGGTGACGGCGGTACCGGGCCAGACGGGCATGGCGGGACGATCTCCTTCGGGCTGAGCGCATGGGCCGGAACCGGGCCCTACGATGTGTGCGGAGCCGCACGACGGGCATCACCGAATTGATTCGAACACAGCGTCAAACCAACGGAGTTGGGCGAACGGTTCCGGTTCCAAGTATCCGCCCGGCGGCCTACGCTCGGGGCTGTCAAGGCTTCCCGCTTCAGAGATTCAAATGGGGGTTGCACCCATGCCCGCGCCCAAGCGACTCGACCCGTCACAGTCCCGCATGGCCCGGCTCGGAGCAGCGATCCGCTGCCTACGGGAGTCCAAGGACTGGTCCCAGGCCGAGCTGGGGCGGGCCGTCTCGATGTCGAACACGGCGATTTCGAAGTTCGAGACAGGGAGCACCTTCCCCGTCCGGCAGGTCGCGGAGGCACTCGACCGGGCCCTCGATGCGGAGGGAAAGCTGTTCGAGATCTGGGACCAGCTCAACGACGACCCTGCGGCGAGATGGGTTCAGAAGTACTTCGCCCACGAGTCGAAGGCGACCGAGATCCACCACCTCGCCAATACTCTGCCAGCCCTGCTGCAAGCAGATGGGTACATCAGAACCATCCTCCAGTGCAGCATGGCCCACTACGGCGGAGACCTCGACGAGAAGGTAGCGTTCCGCCAACGCAGGCGGGCCATCCTCGACCGCCCTGATCCGCCGTCTTTCAGGGCGGTCATCGCCCAGTCGGCATTCGACTGCATCATCGGCGATGCCGTCATCATGCGAGGCCAGCTTCTACACATGCTCGACATGCTGACGCGCACGAATATCGAACTGAGAGTCATTCCGTTCGCCACCAACGGACTGAGCCGCGATCTCGGCCTGACTCAGATCATGACGTTCAAGGGTGGCCGCAAGGTTGTCTATCGGCCCGGACCGACCGAAGAGGGCATCTACATCACCAATCCGATAGAGGTCGCCCAGTACTCGGCCTTGTACGATCACATTTGGCGGGAGGCCCTACCCCAACATGAGTCAATTGCCCTGATTCGCAAAACACTTGAGGAGAAATATCCGTGCGTACCATCCGGCCTGACCTGTCCATAGCCGTGTGGCGCAAGAGCAGCCGCAGCCTCACCGAGAACAACTGCGTCGAAGTCGCCGACCGCCAATTCCCCGGCACCGTCCCGATACGCGACAGCAAGAACCCCGACGGCCCCGCCATAACCCCGACCACCACCGCGTGGTCCACTTTCGTCACGGCCGTCGCCAACGGCGACCTCCCCGCCTGACCGAGCCGACCAGGCTCAGGGCCGCATGGCACGGCGCACGGCGCGCGGCGCGCGCCCGCATGGCCAGATCGGGCATATGCACGCCGCGGTTGACGCCCTACCTTGGCTCATTGGTTCCCGCGCACGCGCCGAGCGAGAGGTGAAGACGTGTACGCCTACCATCTGGTCTACGACATCCCCAGCACCCATCCCAAGGCGTTCCGGGTACTGGTCGCCTACAAGAACGTGTTCGGATCCCGCTTCGGCGGCAAGCCGACTCCGCGCACGGTGCTGAACGGGGCCGGGCAGCTCGTCATCCCCGGAGGCTCCGTCACGGCGAACGACGTGATCACCGGAGGGCGGATCGAGTTCTTCGAAGAGACCGGGATCGATCTCAGGCAAGCAGTTGTGCGCCAGCAGATGAAGTGTGTCGGGGACGCGTGGTACCGCGTCCTGGATCAGCAGTACGGCGCGTACTGCGTCTACCAGCGCGTGCAGGACGCGGAGTTCGTCGAGAGCGCCTGTAACAGGAACATCCAGGGGCAGGTTCCGCAGGACGAGGAACTCCACCTCACGCAGGTCTACGACGCCTCCGGCGTGAGCAAGCTCTTCGGCCCCATCCCGCTGGCCGACCTCACCAGTGGCTGGCGTGGCGCCCAGTACAACCAGCTCGACGCCAAGAACAAGGAGCTGGCCAGGAAGAAATCGCAGGACTCGGGAAGCTGGTACGTGACGGCAGTCCAGCAGTTGGAGACCGCCCCTTAGCTCCACCGAGAGCGCCCGGCGCACAGCGCGCCCCGCCGGACCCCGCCGCTCTCCCTCAAGAGCGGCGGGGAGTCACACACCGGCATACCTACACGCGGAGCCGCGCCGCCGCCACCTCCTCGTACCGCCGCCGCTCCTCCGGCGATTCCGGGCAGAGCCCCGGAACCACCCGCGGCGCGCCGTCCGCGTCGATCGCCACGAACGTCAGCCGGGCGGTGGCCACTTGGGCCGTGGGGCCGGAGGAGTTCCAGCGTTCGGCCGTGACGTCCACGCCCACGGCCATGGACGTGCGGCCCGCCCACTCCACGCGTGCCCGTACGGAGAGCAGGTCCCCGGCGCGTACCGGGGCGAGGAAGGACATGCCGTCCACGGAGACGGTGACGGCGGGGCAGCCCGCGTGGCGGCCCGCCGCGGCGGCCGCGGCGTCGTCGACCAGGCGCATGACGGCGCCGCCGTGCACCGTGCCGTACAGATTGGTGTCGTGCTCGCTCATGATGTGGGCGAGGGTGACGGACGAGTCGGCCGGGGCCTTGGCGATGGGTGGTGCTTCCACGGTGGCTCCTCAGCCCGAGTGCGGCGGCAGGGTCGCACGGATCTGTCGGGCCGCGGTGACCAGGTTCTCCAGGGCCGGTCCCGATTCCTCGGGTGCGCGGGTCTTGAGGCCGCAGTCGGGGTTCACCCACAGCCGTTCCGCCGGTACGGCCCGCAGCGCGTGTCGCAGGAGCGCGGAGACCTCCTCGACGGAGGGGACGCGCGGCGAGTGGATGTCGTACACCCCCGGGCCCGCCTCGCGCGGATAGCCCGCGGCCGCGAGTTCGTCCGCGACGGCCATCCGTGAGCGCGCCGCTTCGAGGCTGATGACGTCCGCGTCCAGGGCCTCGATCCCGGCGAGGATCTCGCCGAACTCGGCGTAGCACATGTGCGTGTGGATCTGGGTGTCGGCGCGGACGCCGCTCGTCGCGAGGCGGAACGCCTCGGTGGCCCAGTCGAGATAGCCGGGCCGGGCGGCGGCCCGCAGAGGCAGGAGTTCGCGCAGGGCGGGCTCGTCCACCTGGATCACGGCGGTGCCCGCCGCCTCCAGGTCGGCGACCTCGTCGCGCAGCGCGAGGGCCACCTGGCGGGCGGTCTCGGCGAGCGGCTGGTCGTCGCGGACGAAGGACCAGGACAGCATGGTGACGGGGCCGGTGAGCATGCCCTTCACGGGGCGCCGGGTCACCGACTGGGCGTAGCGGGTCCATTCGACGGTCATGGGCGCGGGGCGCGAGACGTCGCCGGCGAGGATCGGCGGCCGGACGTAGCGCGTGCCGTAGGACTGCACCCAGCCGTGCCGGGTGGCGAGGTAGCCGTTCAGCCGCTCGGCGAAGTGCTGGACCATGTCGTTGCGTTCGGGCTCGCCGTGCACCAGCACGTCGAGTCCGGCCTTCTCCTGGAAGGCGATCACCTCGCGGATCTCGGTGGCGATCCGCTCCCGGTACTCCTCGGTGGTCAGCTTCCCGGCGCGCAGGTCGGCCCGCGCGCGGCGGAGTTCCGCGGTCTGCGGGAAGGAGCCGATGGTGGTCGTGGGCAGCGGCGGGAGGTCCAGGCGGGCGCGCTGGGCGGCGGCCCGTTCCGCGTACGGCTGGGGGCGGCGGGTGTCCTCGGCGGTGACGGCCGCGCAGCGGTCCCGTACGGCCGCGTCGCGGGTCAGGGCGGAGCCCGCTCGGGCCATGAGGGCGGCGCGGTTGGCGGCGAGCTGGGGCGCCACCGCCTCGCGGCCCTCGCTCAGCGCCCGCGCGAGGGTGGCGACTTCGGCCGTCTTCTGGCGGGCGAAGGACAGCCAGCGGGCGATCTGCGGGTCGAGGTCGCGTTCGGCGGCGACGTCGAGCGGCACGTGCAGCAGGGAGCAGGACGGCGCGACGTCGAGCCGGTCCACCAGGCCGAGCAGGGTGGCCAGGGTGGAGAGGGCCCGCTCCAGGTCGGCGGCCCAGACGTTGCGGCCGTCGACGACGCCCGCGATCAGCCGCTTGCCGGGGAGGCCGCCGAGCGCGGCGAGGGCGTCGAGGTCGGCGGCCGCGGGGCCGGTGAAGTCCATCGCGAGGCCCTCGACCGGGGCCTGGGCGAGCACGGGCAGGGCGTCGCCGAGCCGGTCGAAGCAGGAGGCCACCAGCAGTTGGGGGCGGTCCGTGGCCGCGCCGAGCTCGCGGTAGGCGCGGGCGGTGGCGTTCAGTACGGAGCGGGGCCGGTCCTGCACGAGCGCGGGCTCGTCCAGCTGCACCCACTCCGCTCCGGCCGCCCGCAGGTCGGCGAGCAGCGAGGCGTAGACGGGCAGCAGCCGGTCCAGGAGGGTCAGCGGCTCGAAGTCCGCACCGGCCCCGGGCGCGGGCTTGGCCAGCAGCAGGAAGCTGACGGGGCCCAGCAGTACGGGCCGGGCCGTGAAGCCCGCCTCGCGCGCCTCACGGAATTCGCCGACCTGCTTGCGGGAGTCCGGCGTGAATTCCGCGTCGGGCCCCAATTCGGGGACGAGGTAGTGGTAGTTGGTGTCGAACCATTTCGTCATCTCCAGCGGTGGCGTGTCCGCCGTGCCGCGGGCCATGGCGAAATAGACGTCCAGCTCGGTCGTGGCCGCCGCCCGGTGCCGCTCGGGCACCGCGCCGACCGCCCAGGCGGTGTCCAGCACATGGTCGTAGAACGAGAAGTCACCCGTGGGCACCTCGGTGATGCCCGCCTCGCGCAGCTCCTCGCGGGCCGCCGCGCGCAGCGCGGCCGCGGTCCCCAGGAGTTGATCCGCGTCCAGGCGGCCGGCCCAATAGCCCTCGATGGCTTTCTTCAGCTCACGGCCCGGGCCTTGCCTCGGGTAGCCGTGCAGCGTGGGATTCACACGTGCGACATGCGTCTGCTTCACGGAACTCTCCTCCGGAGTTCGTGCGGTCCGTACCCCGTGCGGGCATACGGGCAGTGGCAGGTCTTCGGACTCGCGGGCACGCCCCGGTCCCTCGTCGAAGGGCCGGTCACCTACTGGCGGTCGCTTCCCGGACGGCGTCCAGTGCGTATGACCGCTTTCGTTCCCACTCACCGCTGCGGGGCAGTTCCGGATTCGCACCGGATTCCCTCTTGCGACGCTCCCGACTGGCGGACGGGGCGAACCAGCTGCACCGGCCAGCATAGTCATAGGAGTTGCCGCCCGGGCGTACTCTGTGATCATGGCCATTCGTACTGCCGTACGGCGCGTGGTGTCCCTCGTCCCCTCGCTCACCGAGGCCGTGGCCGTCACCGCGCCCGGCCTGCTCGTCGGTGCCACCGACTGGTGCGACCACCCCGCCGGGCTCGACGTCGTGCGGATCGGTGGCACCAAGAACCCCGACGTGGCCCGGATCGCCGCCCTCGCGCCCGACCTCGTCCTCGCCAACGAGGAGGAGAACCGCGCCCCCGACCTGGTCGCGCTGCGTGCGGCGGGCCTGCGGGTGCTGGTCACCGAAGTGCGCACCCTCGAGCAGGCGTTCGGGGAGCTGGAGCGGGTGCTGGTGGAGGGGTGCGGGCTGGAGCGGCCCGGGTGGCTGGCGGAGGCCGAGGACGCGTGGCGGGAGGTCCGGCCCGCGGGCCCGGCCGTACGGGCGGTGGTGCCGGTGTGGCGGCGGCCGTGGATGGTGCTGGGCCGGGACACCTTCGCGGGGGACGTCCTCGCCCGGCTCGGTGTCGCCCATGTGTACGCGGGGCACGCGGAGCGCTATCCCCGCGTGCCCCTCGGTGAGTTGACTTCATGCGGCGCCGAGCTGGCGGTCCTGCCGGACGAGCCGTACCGCTTCACCGCCGACGACGGCCCGGAGGCGTTCCCCGGGCTGCCGTGCGCGCTCGTCAGCGGGCGTCATCTCACGTGGTACGGGCCGTCGTTGACACGGGCGCCGAGGGTGCTGGGCGAGGCGCTGCGAGCAGCTTTCCGCTGACCAGGCCGCGCAGGGTGCACACGGCGGTGACCAGCCAGGCCGCGACGAGCAGCGCGTACAGCCCGTAGGCCAGGCCGTTGAAGGCGTGCAGACCGGTGTGGCGGGCGAGCGCGGCGGCGCCGGTGACGCAGGTGCCGATGGGGAAGGTGAAGGCCCACCAGGTCATCGCGAAGCCCATGCCGCGCCGGAAGGCCCGGACCACCATGGCGGTGGCCAGTGCCAGCCACAGCAGCGCGAAGCCCATCACGGGGGTGCCGTAGAGCACGCCGAAGGCGGTCATGGCCTGGGCGTAGGAGGTGGCGGCGGTGCCTTGCGCGGCGTCGGCGACGTTGTTGACGGCGGTGGTCGACTGCCCGAGCGGGCCGAGGACGAGGAAGAGGGCGGGGGTCAGCGCCAGGGGCAGCGCGCCGTGGTGGATCAGCCGGGCGAAGACCATCGGCAGGATGAGCAGCGTGGCCAGCAGGCTCATGCCGAACAGGGCGTAGCAGCCGAGCAGCATGGCCTCCTGCCACTGGCCGTGCGGCAGGTGCGGCACCAGCGCCGGGCCCGTCGCGGCGGACACCATCGGCGCGACGATCGGGAGCAGCCAGGCGGGCGAGGCGCCGTCCACCGCGATCCTGTGCCGGGTGACCATCAGGTACGGGATGCCCGCGGCCGCCGCGAGGCCGATCACCGTGCCCGCCGGCCAGAGGACGGCGTCGACGGCGACGGCCGCGTCCTTGCCGATGAGGTCCGAGCCCACGGCGAGCGTGACGCTGCCGACGGACAGCAGGGCCATGGCCAGGCAGCCGTAGAACGGCGCGACCATCGGGTCGGCGAGGTGGCGCCGGGCCTGGTCGGGGTGGCGCAGCCAGTGCGCGGCGCGGGCGGTCAGCAGGGTGAGCAGCCCGAGGGCGGCCAGCGCCCACACCACCTCGTACGCGCCGCGCAGCCCGGGCGCCCGCAGCGGGAGGGCGCTGCCGGCGCCCGCGACGATGGCGGTGCCCATCACGGCGGCGTACCAGTTCGGGCCGAGGTGGCGGACACCCGGCCGCGGGTCGTGACGCGTGAGAGGGGTGGGGCTGGGATGGACGAGCGTGGTCATGCCTCCACGATCACCCATTGCACTCCGTGCAACCAGAGGCCATCGGTCTATGAGGGCATAAGCTGGGTTTATGAGCGACGGGTTTACGAGCGGCGGGTTCACGAGCGATACGAGCAGCCCTCTCTCGCACCGGGTGCCCGATCTCGGGGCGCTGGAGCTCCTTCTCGCCGTGGCCCGGCTGGGCAGCCTGGGCCGGGCGGCGAAGGAACTGGGCATCACGCAGCCGGCCGCCAGCAGCCGGATCCGCAGCATGGAGCGACAGCTCGGCGTGGCCCTGGTCGAACGGTCGCCGCGCGGCTCGCGGCTCACCGACGCGGGAGCGCTCGTCACCGACTGGGCCGGGCGGGTCGTCGAGGCCGCCGAGGCGTTCGACGCGGGGACGCGGGCGCTGCGCGGGCGCCGGGACTCGCGGCTGCGGGTCGCCGCGAGCATGACCATCGCCGAGTACCTGCTGCCGGGCTGGCTCATCGCCCTGCACCGGCAGCTGCCCGGCACGGCCGTCTCGCTGCTCGCCGGGAACTCCGCCGCCGTCGCCGAGCGGCTGCGCGCCGGTGAGGCCGACCTCGGCTTCGTCGAGGGCCTCGACCTGCCGGCCGACCTCGACGGCGCGGTCGTCGGCCACGACCGGCTCGTCGTCGTGACCGCCCCCTCCCACCCGTGGGCCCGCCGCCGCGCTCCCCTGCCGCCCTCCGAACTCGCGGCCACCCCCCTGATCCTCCGCGAACGCGGCTCGGGGACGCGGCAGGTGCTGGACGCCGCGCTCGCTTCGCACGGAGGTCCCGCCGTCCCCTTGCTCGAACTGTCCTCGACGACGGCGGTGAAGGCGGCGGTCGTGAGCGGCGCGGGCCCTTCCGTCCTGAGCGAGCTCGCGGTCGGTGAGGAGCTCGCGTCCCGGCGGCTCGTGGAGGTGCCGGTGGGGGTGGTGCGTCTGCGGCGTGATCTGCGGGCGGTGTGGCCGGTGGGGCATTTGCCGGCGGGGCCGGCGCGGGAGCTTCTGTCTTTGACGCGGAGTTGAGACGGCGGGTGGGCGTCGGGTGAGTGCGGCGCCGTTGCCGCCTGCGGCGCTTTGTTCCCCTGCCCCGCCCCTTCCCGAAACTGGGGCTCCGCCCCAGACCCCGCAACACGGCTACGCCGCGTTGTCCTCAAACGCCGGACAGGCTGGATGGTACGGGCCACGCGGTCCGCATGGCGCACACGCCCCGTCCGGGTGACCCCGCGCATGGGAAGGCCCCCGCAGGGCATGATCGCGGCGCCCAACTTCCCTATTCGAAGGGTCGGTTCATGCGTCGTATCGCCACCGTCGTCCTCGGGGTCGCCGCCTTCTTCGGCATTCTCACCGTGCCTGCCAGTGCCCATGAGGGCAGCAACTTCACGCTGGTGACGCTGGGGAAGGTGAACGCCAACGCGGCCAGCGCGGACCAGTGGCACTCGCCCGCCCCGCCCGGGAAGAACGGCCTCATCGCACTGTGAACGCAACGGCAGGGGCCGGTCGTCCAAGTGGACGACCGGCCCCTGCCGTTGAGCTGAGGATCTACTTCGCCGGTACCGGCGCCAGCTTGTCCTCCATGCCCGGGTGGGCGTCGAGCCAGCTGCGGGCCGACGCCTTCTCGTGGCCCTTGCCGCCGTCCTTGATCGCGACCTCCAGGCCGGCTAGCTCCTTCTCCGACATCTTGAAGTTCTTCAGCCACTCCGCGACCTGCGGGAAGTCCTTGCCGAAGTCCTTCTTGGCGACGCTGTGGAGCTGCTCGCCCTTGCCCCAGGCGCCCTGCGGGTCCTTGAGCTTCTTGAGGTCGTACTTCCCGTAGGCCCAGTGCGGGGTCCACAGGGTCGTGACGATCGGCTCCTTCTTCTTGACCGCCCGGTCCAGCTCGGCGAGCATCGTGGCGGTCGAGGAGGAGACCACCTTGTACTCACCGTCGAGGCCGTACTCCTTGAGCACCTTGTCGTTGAGGGTGCCCATCATCCCGGCGCTGGACTCGATGCCGATGATCTTCCCGCCGAACTGCGCGCCCTTGCCCTTGAGGTCGGCGAGCGAGTCGATGCCCTTGACGTAGGACGGCACGGAGAGCTCCAGCGACGTCGGCCCGTACCAGGAGCCGAGGTCGGTGAGCTGGTTCGCGTAGCGGTCCCAGTACTGCTTGTGCGTCGTGGGCAGCCAGGAGTCGAACTGCACGTCCATCTGGCCCTGGGCGAGCGCGGTGTAGAGCGGGCCGGGGTCGAGCTGCTTGACGTCCGGCTTGTAGCCCCGGTCCTCCAGGATGTTCTGCCAGAGGTAGGTGGTGGCCACCGCCTCGTCCCAGGGGAAGTAGCCGAGCTTGATCTGCTTGCCGTCGCCGACGTTCTTGCCGGCGGCCACGTGCTGCTTGCCGTCGCCGCTCCCGGCGAGGTTCATGCCGCCCGCGACGAGCGCGAGGACGACGACGCCGACGGTGGCCACGGCCGTGCCGGGGCGGTAGCGCAGGAACGAGGCGCCCCGCGCCGTCGCCGCCGCCTTGGCCACGGCCCGGCGGCCCAGCGGGGAGACCCGCTGGTTGAGGGCGCCGGTCATGCGGTCCAGGTAGATGGCGAGGATGACGACCGCGAGGCCGCTCTCCACACCGCCGCCGATGTCGACCTGGGTGACCGCCGCGTACACGGCCTCGCCGAGGCCGCCCGCGCCCGCCATGCCGGAGATGACGACCATGGACAGCGCCAGCATGATGACCTGGTTGATGCCCGCCATGATCGTGGGCAGGGCGAGGGGCAGCTGGACCCGGGTGAGGGTGTCGCGCGGCGTGGTACCGAACGCCTTGGCCGCCTCGACCAGTTCACCGTCGACCTGGCGTATGCCGAGCTCGGTCATCCGCACGCCGGGCGGCATCGAGAAGACCACGGTCGCGATCAGGCCGGGGATGGGCCCGATCGAGAAGAACATCACGCTGGGGATCAGATAGACGAAGCCGGGCATCGTCTGCATGACGTCCAGGACCGGGCGCAGCACACCGCTCACGGTCCGGCTGCGCGCGGCCCATATGCCCAGTGGCACGGCGATCACCAGGGTGATCAGGCTCGCGACGAGGACGAGGGACAGCGTCGACATCGCCCGGTCCCACAGGCCGAAGGAGTCGACGAGCGCGAGACCGGCGAAGGTGAGGACGGCGGGCAGGAGACCGCGCAGCCACCAGGCGATCACGGCGAGGATGCCCGCCATGATCAGCGGGTGCGGGCCGCCGAGCACCGTGCCGACCCCGTCGTACGCCCCGGTCAGCACGGTGTTGATGGCGTCGAAGAGCCAGCTGAGGTGGGTCTGGAGCCAGCTGACGGCGGACTCGACCCAGTTGCCGAAGTGGATCCTAGGCACGGGCGGTCACCTCCGCCTTCGGCTCGGCCGCCGCGGGGGCGGCGGCCTGCTGCGGGACGACCTTCGGCTCGTCGCCGAGGGCCGACAGGAGACGGTCGCGGGTGACCACGCCGACCAGCTCGCCCCGCTCGTCGGTGACGGCGACGGGCAGGTCGCTGTGCGAGAAGGGGGCGAACAGCTCGTGCACGGGGGTCTCGGCGCTGACCGTGGCGGGCGCGGCGGCGATGACCTCCCGCGCGCTGCCCGGGGCCGTGGACTCGGCCATGATCGACCCGGCGGTGAGGACCCGGGAGCGGTCGACGTCCTGGATGAAGGACGCGACGTAGTCGTTGGCGGGCCGGACGAGGATGTCCTCGGCCGTGCCGTTCTGCACGATCCGGCCGTCGCGCATGACGGCGATCCGGTCGCCCAGGCGCATGGCCTCGTTGAGGTCGTGGGTGATGAAGACGATGGTCTTCTTCAGCCGCGTCTGGAGGTCCAGCAGCTGGTCCTGCATGTCGCGGCGGATCAGCGGGTCGAGGGCGCTGAAGGACTCGTCCATCAGCAGCAGGTCGGCGTCGGTGGCCAGCGCGCGGGCGAGGCCCACGCGCTGCTGCATGCCGCCGGACAGCTCGTCGGGCCAGGAGGTCTCCCAGCCCTTGAGGCCCGCGAGCTCCAGGGCCTCCGCGGCCCGCTCCTCGCGCTCCTCGCGGGGCACGCCCTGCACCTCCAGGCCGTATGCGGCGTTCTCCAGCACGCTGCGGTGCGGGAAGAGCGCGAAGTGCTGGAAGACCATGCTGATGCTGCGGGAGCGGACCTCGCGCAGCTCGCGGGGGGACAGCGCGGTCAGGTCCTGACCGTCGTAGAGGACACGTCCGGCGGTCGGTTCCAGCAGGCCGTTCAGCATGCGCAGCAGCGTGGACTTGCCGGATCCGGAGAGACCCATCACCACGAAGATCTGGCCGGCCTCCACCTCGAAGGAGGCGTCGATGACCGCCGCGGTGGTGCCGTCGGCGCGCAGCTCGTCACGGCTCGCGCCGCCTTCGAGCCGCTGGACGGCCGCTTCGGGTCGTTTGCCGAACACTTTGTACAAGTGCTCGGCGTGAAGCCTGGACACATACACCTCTCGGGTCGAACTCAGGAACGTCCCGGCTCCCCCCGTGCGGGCCGGGACGTGGAGCGGTGCGGTATCGGTCCGCATGCCCGCCGCGCCTTGCGTGGCGGCGAGATCCGCTCCGGTGCCGCGCCTGCCCCCGATCAATCCGGGCAAACGGAACAGTGATCCAGTTCACATCCGCGGCCGGAGGTGACCAAGGAGTGTCAGTGGGATGCGGCATCATCGACCCGTGACGCGACGCCTGATGCTCCTCGACACCGCTTCCCTGTATTTCCGCGCCTATTTCGGCGTGCCGGATTCCGTGCGGGCCCCGGACGGCACCCCGGTGAACGCGGTGCGCGGCCTGCTCGACTTCATCGCCCGGCTGGTCCAGGACCACCACCCCGACGACCTCGTGGCCTGCATGGACTTCGACTGGCGGCCGCAGTGGCGGGTCGACCTGATCCCGTCCTACAAAGCGCACCGGGTCGCGGAGGAGGTCGAGGGCGGGCAGGCCGCCGGATATGTCGAGGAGACCCCGGACACCCTCTCCCCGCAGGTGCCGGTGATCGAGAGCGTGCTGGACGCGGTGGGCATCGCCCGGATCGGCGCCGCGGGCTACGAGGCGGACGACGTGATCGGCACCCTCGCGGGCCCGGCGTCCGGCCCGGTGGACATCGTCACCGGCGACCGTGACCTCTATCAGCTGGTGGACGACCGGCGCGGGGTGCGGGTGCTGTATCCGCTCAAGGGCGTCGGCACCCTCCAGATCGTGGACGAGGCGCTGCTGCGGGAGAAGTACGGGGTGGACGGCGCGGGCTACGCCGATCTGGCCCTGCTGCGGGGCGACCCCAGCGACGGCCTGCCGGGGGTGCCGGGCATCGGGGAGAAGACGGCGGCGAAGCTGCTGGCCGCCCATGGCGACCTGGCCGGGATCATGGCCGCGGCCGACGATCCGGCCGCCAAGCTCACCCCGACGCAGCGCAAGCGGCTGCTGGAGGCCCGCCCGTATCTGGCGGTGGCGCCGAAGGTCGTGCGCGTCGCGTCGGACGTCCCGCTGGCCCCCTTCGACGCGGCCCTGCCCGGCGAGCCGCGTGACCCGATGGCGCTGGAGGCACTGGCCGAGCAGTGGGGGCTGGGCGGTTCGCTCCAGCGGCTTCTGACGGTGCTCGCGGACCGGCCCTGCTAAGTTAGGTGTGCCTTACTTAGGAGGATGCCCGTCTCGTGCGTCCTCGTCAGCGCGTACAGGGGAGACCGCAATGGCAGACCGTCCCGTCCGGAAGAAGCCGCAGCTCACTCGCGCGCACGTGGTGCGCACCGAGCGGCTGACGCCGCACATGGTGCGGGTGGTCCTGGGCGGCGAGGGCCTCGCGGACTTCGGGGCCGGTGAGCACACCGACCACTACGTCAAGCTGCTCTTCCCGGTGCCCGGTGTCACCTACCCGGAGCCGTTCGACATGGAGGCCGTCCGCCGCGACCTGCCGCGCGAGGAGTGGCCCAGCACGCGGACGTACACCGTGCGCGCCTTCGACCGCGAGCGGCGCGAGCTGGTGATCGACTTCGTCGTCCACGGCGACGAGGGTCTCGCCGGCCCCTGGGCGGCCTCCGTCCAGCCCGGTGCGGAGATCCACTTCCAGGGCCCCGGTGGCGCCTACTCCCCCGACCCGGCCGCCGACTGGCACCTCCTGGCGGGCGACGAGAGCGCCCTGCCGGCGATCGCCGCCTCCCTGGAGCGGGTCCCCGCCGGGGTGCCGGTGCACGCTTTCGTCGAGGTCGCGGACGCGTCGGAGGAGCAGCGCCTGGACCTGCCCGAGGGCGTCGAGGTCACCTGGCTGCACCGCGACGGCGCACCGGTGGGCGAGGCACTGGTCAAGGCGGTGTGCTCGCTCGACTTCCCGCCCGGGGACGTCCACGCCTTCGTCCACGGCGAGGCGGGCTTCGTGAAGGAGCTCCGGCGCTTCCTGCGGGTCGAGCGCGAGGTGCCGCGCGAGCGGCTTTCGATATCGGGTTACTGGCGCCGCGGCCACAACGAGGACGGCTGGCAGGCGTCCAAGCGGGAGTGGAACCAGCAGGTGGAGGTGGAGCAGGAGGGCGCGACCGCTTAGGCCGCGACTTCTTGGGCGCGGCTTCTTGGGCGCGGCTTCTTGGGCCGCGGTCGGGCCGGATCGACGGCCTGGGCCCTGGCGGGGCCTACCGCCATCGATATCCTCGCCGCATGAAGACCCCCGCCCGTATGACCTTCACGAGCGCGGCCGCCGCCGCGCTCGTTCTCATAGCCGCCCCCGGCGCCTTCGCCGACCCGTCCTGGACGGTCACCGGCCAGCAGCCCACGCAGCGGGGGCGCGAGGCCACGTTCACCGTGACGGTGCAGGACGGGACCCTCGACGACAACAACGGCTATGTGACGCTGGAATCCCCGGCCTTCGCCAAGGCGATCAAGATCAAGACGAAGCGGTTCCGGGAGGGCAGGGACGACCGGCGCTACGCCATGGCCTCGGCCGTCGTCCTCTGCGACATCACGCCCGGCACGTACCCGGTCGCCCTCAAGGACCACGGCGAGGGCAAGGCCGTACGGACCGTCGACCTGACCGTGGTGCCGGAGATGGACCCCGGCAACCGCGACTTCTGCGCCGGGCCCAAGAGTTACGACGACGCCGTCGACAAGACGAGCGAGGCCGCGCTGCAGGAGGACGAGGACTCCTCGTCGTCCGGCATGAGCACGGGGACGCTTGTCGCTGTGAGCCACGCACACCCCGCCGCCCTCCGGCCGCGCGCCGTGCCCGGCACCGGCGCGCGCCCGGGCCTCGTCCACCCCGGGTGCCAGCCACACCTCGGCA
>NZ_JBFBBD010000041.1:0-60987 GCF_040689515.1 Streptomyces sp. NPDC051173 | reverse complement strand
TCAGATCATCACTTCGGTCCGTTGAATTGTCAAGCAGGCGCTGCTTCAAGCTGCCTCGCCAGCCTGCGCTGCCTCCTGCTGCCGCCGGAGAACACACCACGCGGCCATGTCGGCCCACTCCGTGCCGCAGTTCCCGCACCGGATCCGGTGACTGACGGCCGACGCTAACAGCGGCGCCGCGCACAGCCCGTCATCCAGGACGACCGGGCAGAGACCGACACCGACCCGGCCGGGTCTCCGGTCATCGGACAGAGCGGCGGTGCACTCGGCGTGGAGATGGCGGACATCCTCGACGTCCTGGCCGATCGACTCGTAACAGCCAGCAGCCCAGGGCAGGTTGTTGACCAGGAACCGGACGTGCTCGGGTACGGCCTCGGCGGGGCAGCCGCGCCAGGGGGCCACGGTCCAGGACGGGGCTGTCCGGCGGAGCTCAGTACGCCAGGCGTCCTCGATGTCCCGCAGCCGTGTCGCCGCCCCGCCGGCAGCGGTGAGCGAGAGGACGTCGAGCCGCGGTGGGATCGGTGGGACTCTCGACCCGGAGGTCGCCGCCTCCGGTGGGCGGGCCCCGCGTGTCAGGGCCGCGATGGTGTTGAGCTGGGTGAAGAGGGCTGGCAGTTCGGTGAGCCGAGCGGCGGTCTTGTCCTCGCAGATCCGGCAGACATGACGGCCGAGTTCGGTGTGCCACAGGTCGCGGCCGCATGCGCAGCATGTCGGCCAGTCGTACTCGGGGTCGTCGGCGGTGTGGCGCACGGTGGGCTCCTCGGCAGCTCGTGGGACCGCAGGGCATGGCGTTACCCACAGTGTGCATCGCGGGTCAGGAGCACCAGGGCTGACACGGCGCGGCCCGAAGTCTCAAGCCGGTGCCAAACCCAGCCCAAGCTCTGGTACAGCACGCGGGCCCCCACAAGCCCATGCCATAGCACGGAGGGAGCTTCACCACGCCACTACCGCACCATCACGGGGGCCACGTGAACGTCTGCCATGCCCAGATCGCTGCCGCCGCGCTCCATCCCGCTGTCATCCGCCGGACCCGCAAGGCCGCCCCGCGCCGGCGGTCGTGGCCGTCTCCGCAGTCCGCTCCTGCCTGGCCGGGCAGGAGCGGACTGTCTTCCAGCAGGGCGGCTCATTTCAAATGAGCGGTAGCTTGCGGACCCGGTTGGTGACCATGATCAGGGTCATTGGCGCCCCCACGACCCAGAGAAGGCCAGCGATCACCACGACCCCGCGCCATAAGGAGGACCCGCGGCCGAAATCGGTATCGATACAGCTCATGAGGAGAAACGGTGACGCTGCGATTCCGGGCCCGATGATCCACCACGCAATGTAGGTGGCGAGGACCTCCAGCAGTTTCAGGCGCGTGCGGCCGAACAGCTCGAAAGAGGTGGCCGAGGTGCTCCCGGAGATCGAACCCGGGGTGTACGTGGTCGCCCCGACCTTCAGTCGGTACCGGCGTAACGGGATGACGGGCATGAAGTTGAGGACGAACCACTCTGTGGCATGGTGGGTACCATCGGGGCGTACCCGGCTGTATCCGAGGAATTTCGTCCCGATTCCGTTCCACGTCGACATCCCTGGCGCCCTTCCTGTCCAGCCGGGGCTAGAAAGGTACGCCGCTGTCGGAGTGGTAGCGGCCTCGGCCGTCGTTTTCTTCGCACCATGTCTCGTAGCTGTCGCGTTCTCTTTTCGCCCCGCCGCTGGTGAGGCCCACGATGAGCATCAACGGGAGGAGCAGGATCGCGAGGCCGGCGAGAACCGCCATGATGAGGCTGGCGACGAGGGCCAGGATGAACTTCGCGGCGAAGAAGCCGATGACGGCGAGCGCTACGAGGGCGACGGCTTTCCAGATGGGCGGCAGCTTCTTGAAGCGGCCCAGCAGGGCAGTCCTCTGCGCCATTGCTCGTTGTTTTAATCCTGGCGTCATGGCACCGCCTTCCTTTCTCGTTTCGGCCTGTTGGCCGAAAGCGCACCTGGGAGTCTGGCATCACCTGCCTGCTTGGCGCCGGGGAGTTCACAGACTCCGCTGTAACGGAAATCCGTTCGGGAAGGTGGTGGCGTTCAGCTCGCTGGCCACCATCACGCGCCCGGAGCGTGTGGAGGCTAGCGGGAGAGGGCAGGGGTGTAGAGGGAGACGTGCTTGGCGCTCACGCCAGGCCGGTATGGGCCGCCATCCCAGTCGGCGCGACGTTCCTTGAGGGTGAGGCCGGCGTCCTTGGCCAGGGCGTCGATGTCCTCGGGTTCCCAGTAGCGCATCTTGCCAGGGAGTACCCGGCTGGGCTGCCCGTCGCGGATCAGTACCTCGCGGTAGTGGAACTCCCCTCGTGCGGCGTGCCGTTCGGCGCTGAATAGGAGAACTGCGTCGTCGAACTGCCGCTTGAGGACAAGGTCTTTGTCGACCGGGAAGACGCCGGGGTGCGGCCCGTCCGGGAGGCGCTGTCCGGGGCGGGGCGCGAAGGTCTCCAAGACCATGACGCCGTCTGGGCGCAGAGTGCGGACGGCGTTGCGCAGGAAGGCGCGCTGGATGTCCTCCTGGGCGAGGAGGAAAAAGGTGTTGAAGACCGCGAAGAGCAGTGGGACAGGCTCAGGGGCGACGTAGTCCGCAGCATCAGCGGTGATCGGGACGATGGGCAGATTTCGGCTCTTTTGCTCCAGTTGGGCGGTCATCTCCGGCGACGCGTCCACGGCGATCACCGAGATGCCCTTCTCAGCGAGGGGGACGGCAATCCGGCCGGTGCCGGCGCCCACCTCGACGACCGGGCCCGCCCCGGACAGGGAAGCGAGCAGTTCCAGTTGCCCTGGCGGCGGCGCGAAGTCCTCGTAGAGCGTGTCGTAGAGATCGGCGGTCTTCTCCCCGTAGGTCTCGCCGAGGTAGGTCATGAGCGTCATCCTCCCGAAGGTCGCGGTGGCGGAAAGCAACTCCACTCCTCCGTGAACCCGCGCGTAACCCCCTCATGGGGGCCCGCTGACGGGGTAGCGTCCTCCAGGCTCTCCGGAGATCTGGGGGATTCCGTGGACGATTCGCTGCCATCGGTTGCGATACCCGTTGACCTGATCGCCGACCACCGCCTGACCGGTGCCCTCGCAGGCCGGGACTTCGGCGTCGTCTTTGCCACCGTCCATGCCTGCGGCGTCAGCTACATGCGGATCGCGGAAGCCTGCGGGCTGAAGCCCGAGCGGGTGAGCCAGCTTGCACGCGGTGAGGGGCAGGTGACCTCTCTCCCGGTCATCGAACGCATCGCGGACGGACTGCGGATTCCCGGTCCCCTCTTGGGCCTTGCTGAGAGACCCTGGGAGAGCACCTCCACTCACCCAGTGAACGGAGACGATCCCATGAAGCGCCGCCTCGTCCTGCGCGGCGCATTCGCCGCAGGACTCACCACTGCCGGACTGGCCGCTCTCGCCGAGACCCGGCGCGCCGTTGACATGACGCTGACCAGCAGCACCTCCGACATCGGGCTCTGGGAGTCGGCGGTTGAGCAGTACGGTTACGGATATCACGGGCAGCCGCCGGGCGAGCGCCTGGCCGACCTCGCCGCCGACTTCCACGACATGCGCCCGCTCCTCAGCCTGCCTTTGTCCGTAGCCGATCGTGCCCGCCTGTGCCGGGCGACCGCCCAACTCGCGGGGATGACAGCGATCGTTCTCCACGACCTCGGGGACCGACGCGAGTCTGCGGCGTGGTTCCACACGGCCGGCAGGGCCGCAGAGGAGTCCGGCGACCGGGGGCTTCATGCCTGGGTCCTGGCCCGTCACGCCATGGTCCCGCTCAACTTCGGCGCGCCCCGGGCAGCAGCTGAGATCGCGGAGAGGGCCCGCGCCACGGCAGGTTCCCAGCCGAGCGTTGCAGCCGCCCTCGCCGCCGTCGTCAGTGCCCGCGCCTATGCCCTGACCTGCCAGCCGGAGAAGGCACGGACGGCCTTGGCGGACGCCGAAAGGATCGCGGGCCGGCTCAAGGGGGAGCAGCGGGCGGATACGTGGTTCGGGTACTGCGAAGAGAAGCACCACGTGCACCTCTCGCAGGCCCTCACCCATCTGGGTGATACGCGGCGGGCGCTGGCCAGCCAGGAGCGGGCACTGGAGCTGTGTTCCGCATCGAGTCGCATGGCCCCGGCACTCCTGCGGATCGACCGGGCCCTGTGCCTCAGCAAGGACGGCGAGATTGAGGGGGCGTGCCGCGAGACGGCCGATGTTCTCCACGCTCTGCCTGCCGAGTACCGAAAGGGCCTGACGCTGACCAGGGCGGGGGAGGTATACCGGTCCGTCCCGCCTCAACACCGCACGGTGGCCTCCGTCCGTGAGCTGGGTGACATCGTCAGGGCCGCCTGACCCCGGAGCGACAGCGCACCGCTGTCCTGGCGCCTGGCTGCGTATGGGCGTGCCAGGGCTCCTTCGGTGGTGCGAAACCTGCTGAATGCCCGCGCGCGGCAACGGCCTTCTCGTTAGCCTCCGAAGCGTTATGAGGTCACGGTGAGGGAGCCCGGCGGATGCAGCCCGATGATTCACCCGAGAAACGCTCGACGCTCGATCCGTGGCACGGGCAGTACGCCGCACGCGCGAAGAACATGATCGCCTCTGAGGTGCGGGCCTTGTTCGCCGTGGCCTCGCGCCCGGAAGTCGTCTCCCTGGCCGGTGGAATGCCGAACATCAGCGCTCTCCCCCTGGAAGGCATGGGAATGCTGATCGGTGACCTGGTGGCCCGGGAGGGTGCGGTAGCGCTTCAGTACGGAGCCGCGCAGGGGGATGCCTTTCTCCGCGAGAGCATCTGCGACGTCATGGCGCTGGAGGGGATCCACGGGCGGCCGGACGACATCGTGGTGACGGCCGGCTCACAGCAGGCTCTGGACTTCGTGGCCCGGGTGTTCATCGACCCTGGCGACACCGTGATCGCCGAAGCCCCCACCTACGTCACCGCACTGAACGTCTTCGCGGCCTTCCAAGCCCGTGTCGCGCACGTCCCCATGGACGACCAGGGCGTCATCCCCGACGCCCTCGCTGAGACCCTCGCCCGTCTGCGTGCTGAGGGCCGCACGGTCAAACTCTTCTATACAATCCCCACCTTCCAGAACCCCGCTGGCGTCACCCTCACTGCCAGCCGGCGGCGGCAGGTGATCGAAATCTGCCGCCGAGCCGGTGTCCTGGTGGTGGAGGACAACCCATACGGGCTGCTCCACTTCGACGGGGGTCCGATGCGGGCGCTGCGCGCCGATGATCCGGACATTGTCTACCTGGGTTCGTTCTCCAAAACCCTCGCACCTGGACTGCGTGTCGGCTGGGCGCTGGCACCCGCGGCCGTGAAGGACAAGCTGGTCTTGGCAGCCGAGTCCGCAGTCCTCTCCCCCTCCCCGCTCGCGCAGATGACCGTGGACCGTTACCTGCGGACCCAGCCCTGGACGGACCAGCTCAAGGTGTTCCGCGAGATGTACCGCGAGCGCCGGGACGCCCTTCTCGCTGCCCTGGCCGACCACATGCCCCCCGGGACCTCCTGGACGACACCGGCCGGCGGGTTCTTCGTGTGGGCAACGCTGCCCGAGGGCCTGGACGCGAGGGCCATGCTGCCGCGTGCGACCTCAGCCCGTGTCGCCTATGTGCCCGGCACGGGATTCTTCGCCGACGGCAGCGGCCGGGCCAGCATGCGCCTCTCCTTCTGCTACCCCACGCCGGAACGCATCCATGAGGGCGTCCAGCGGCTCGGTGACGTCATCGCCCGGGAGATCACCCTGCGCGATACCTTCGGCACCACCCTCGGCCGTGCAGGCCAGGGCCCGCAGACACCCGCCCCCGAACTCCCCTGACCACTCCCCTCTCTTCCGGATGGCCACCATGAGCGATCTCAAGTCGGTTCTTGTCCTCGCGGGCGGTCTGTCCCCCGAACGCGAGGTGTCGTTGCGGTCGGGCTCACACGTCACCCAGGCCCTGCGCCGGGCCGGAATCGACGCCCAACAGCGCGACGTCGACGCCACGCTCCTCCGCGATCTCACGCAGGACCCGCCAAGTGTCGTTCTGCCGCTGCTGCACGGCACTGTCGGAGAAGACGGCACGATCAAGGAGGTTCTGGAGCTGGCTGGTGTCCGTTACATCGGCGCGCCCCCGGCCGCCTGCCGGGCTGCGTTCGACAAGCCCACCGCTAAGGCAGCCTTCACGCGCGCAGGGCTCCTTACGCCCGCGTCGGTGACTCTGCCCCAGCAGGCGTTCCACGACCTCGGCGCGGCTGCCCTCACCAGGCTTGTCCTCGACCGCCTCGGGCTGCCTCTGTTCGTCAAACCGCGTGCGGGCGGCTCCGCGCTCGGCGTCAGCCTCGTGGAGACCGCCGAACAGCTCCCGCTGGCCCTCGTTTCCGCTCTCGGTTACCACCCCGAGGTACTGATCGAGCAGCGCATCACGGGAACCGAGATCGCCGTGGCCGTCACGGACATCGACAGCGAACCCACCGCGCTCCCGGCGGTGGAGATCATTGCCGAAGGCATGTACGACTACAGTGCCCGCTACACCGCTGGCGCAGTCGACTTCCACACCCCAGCGCGCCTCGCCGATCACGTCGCTGCCGAAGCTGCTCGCGTCGCAGTCCAGGCCCACCGCGCCCTCGGCCTTCGCCACTTGTCCCGCACGGACGCGATCGTGACCCAGACCGGCGAGGTGTACGTGCTTGAAACCAATGTGGCACCGGGCATGACGCAGACCAGCACTTATCCGGTCGCTCTCCAAGCCGCAGGCCATGACCTAGCGGCCCTGTTCGGCGGCCTCGTCGCTCAAGTATGCGGAGACCTTTGAAGCCCGGAACAGGGGTGGATGCACGATCACTTCCGGCGGTACGCGCGTCGGTTCGAGAGCGCGGTCTGTGCGGCAGAGCCGTACCAGCGGTTGACCCCGTCCTCGGTTGAGTCGGGTTTGGGCCAGCGGCCGCGTGAGAGGTCCGCGCGAATGGTTTCGGCGGTGATGCCGGCACCGGCGGCTTCGAGCTGCTGTGCGGTGTACAGGCGCTCGGGTTCGAGTTCGACTGTCGGGCGGTCGACGTTCTCTCGTACCCACTCGTCCACCTCGGCCGGGTCGTACTCCAGCCAGCGGCCGCGCTTGCCGATGGGGGCTGGCCATCCGGGCTGGGTGGTCCAGCGTTTCACCGTGCGCTTTGTCCGGTTGTAGCGCTTTTCGATCTCGGGAAGGATTTCGCCGGGCGGGTTTACCATGGGGTCCTGCGTCCTTTCGGGGATGTGGATGTGACCGGCGGGGTTTCGCAACAGCCTCCGGGCTGAGAGCTTCGGCTCGGCCCCGCCGGTCTTTCTGTGTCTCATATGGGGGTGCCCCCGGCTGGCTGCCGGGGGCGTGTTGAGGCGGGTGGGGTTACTCCTCTTCGCCGGCCAGCCATTCGACAGCGGTTTCCAGGGCCCCTTCGGAGCCCAGCACGCACAGGGCGAAGGCGTTCGCCCTGTGCTCCTGCGGGTCGCCCATGAACGCGGTGAAGACGTCGTAGGCGGTCAGCCAGTAGGTGCAGCTGGTGAACAGCGCTGCGGCGACCGTCTCGGGTACGGGGATTTCCTCGCTGATTTCGGAGACTCGGACGATGGCGTCGTAGTGGTCGCCGAAGCGGCCGCCAATCTCGGGCCTGGGGAGGCTGATGGGGATGGGGAGGAGGGAGCAGACCATCCCGATGCAGGTGTAGCTGCGGAGCATCCGACCGAGGAAGTCCTCTTCGGTGAGTTCCTGCCAGTCGCTCATGTTGGCCCCTTTCCGGGCTGTGGATGTCGGGTCGGGGTTCGCAGCCCCTTCCCTGTGAGTTCCACTTTACATTAGTCGAGTACCTTTTTACAACACCCCTCTCGCTGTTCACGTCCCGGCTTTGGGGTCGCGCGTGAGGCCGCCCCCGGTGTCGCGCCGGGGGCAGCTTGGTGGTGCCGCTTGGCTAGCCCTCGATTCCGAGGTCACGCCGGGTGTCGTGGAGGTAGTCCTCTGCGGTGAGGAGTACTGCCGTTGCGGCCTCCGGGCGGTACCGCTTCGGCTCCATGGCTTGCGCGAGTAGGAGGTCGGAGGCGGCGAGCCAGAACAGGCAGGCGCACTTCAGGCTGTCGCGCACCTCCCAACTGGCGGGGACCTCGTAGGCGAGTTCTGCGGTGCGGGCGACGGCGTCGGCGCGGTCGCTCCAGTGCCCCGGGCCGACCTCCTGGGGCAGTGAGATCGGCAGGGGCAGGCTGGCGCAGACCTCGGTGAGGAGGTCATAGCAGTCCATGAGGCGCCGCACGGTGCGGCTGGTGTCGGGGTCGAATGCGTCGGACATGTGATCAACCTTCCGGTCGTGGATGTCGGGTCGGGGTTCGCAGCCCCTTCCTTCGAGTGCTACTTTACAGCACTGAAGGACCTATTTGCAACGCCCGAGGTGGAGGAAAGCCCCGCCTCCTAGATCAACGGATGAGGCGGGGCCCAGACGATCACTCAGCCGTGCGGAACTCCGACAGACGCCCGTCATCCCCAACAAGCGCCGTCAGCCTCATCCCAGGCAACTGCGAGACAGCCACCCCAGCATCCGTCGCGACGTCCGCCGCCGGATACCGCTGCACCCCCTCGGCGTCGGCCGCGTCAGCTGTGATCTCGGCCTGGTCGCCGAACAGCAGCAACACCTTCACATCCACTCGATCGCTCACGTCGTCGTCCCCTTCTGCCGTGGATCGGTCATGGTCGTGCGGACTGCCATCATGGCGGTCCTGACTTACTGCCATGAGCGGCTGCGAACAGCTCGACGCATGCTTCCCAGCGTCGGCTCGGGCCGCTGCTTCCGCCAGGTCCTCAGGGCGCCCGGCAGTGAGACAGGCGCTCTGATCGCAGCCGCCGCAGCGCCACCCGTAGAAGATGTGGAGGCCTGAGGCGAGGTCGTGACGGGCGAGCCCGGTGCGGTCCTCGGTGCGCTCCACGAGCACGGGTGCACCGGCCTGATTGGTGAGCTCGGCGGTGATCCGGATGTTGTACACGGAGGTCTCCTAGGTGTTCGGCAGCCCTGGTCGGGGCGGCTGGGCAGGGGTAGTTGTCCCGGTAGTCGGGGGTAGTCCGGAGGTAGTCGGCGGGTAGTTGTTGCAGGTCAGCGCGCGACTACCTGGCGAACTACCGTCCTTGGATCCCTACGTGGAGATGTGGAGAGGCGAGGGGGCGTCAGCGGCCGGGAGGTCATCGCGGTGGACCCCTGGAGAGGTGCCGTTGGGCGTTTTGACGGAGCGCCGTACGGGGACCCCGGCGGCGGTGCACAGCTGGCGTGTCTGGACCATCCCCCAGTCGTCGGGCGCGCCGGCCTCGCGGAGGGCAGTGACGAGGTCCCGCAGGAGCACCCCGTTCCGGTCCCCGATCAGGGCCCGGAGGAAGGGGAGGAATGCCACCGGATCGAGAGGAGCGTGCGGCGCAGGGAGGGGGCTCCCGGAAGGAGGTGCGGCAGGAGCCTGGATGCCGTCCCCGGGCGGCTCGGTGGAGGATGGTGAGTGCATCCAGGCGGCCACGCACCAGACGAGCGCGCCGACCGGCATCGCGAACGGCGCGAGCGGGGTGTGGGCGGCGGCGTACACGACCACGTAACCGCCCCCGCCTGCATACCCGAGGCGGGTGAGGGCGGTACGCCAGTCCTCCGCCGTCACCCACGCCCAGCCGCGGCCCAGAAGCGCCGACGATCCGGCGCACAGGCTTTCTGCCGCTTCCCTCGGCAGCAGGTAAGGGCGCAACTCTGGGAGCCAGCCGGGCAGGTGGCGTCCGCCGGTGGCTTCTGCGGGGTCCGGGGTCGTGTCGGTGCTGGTCATCAGAGGGCGCCGATGGCGTGCGCGCCGGTAAGGATCACGGCTTCGGGCAGCCCCCAGATGCCTCCGGCCTGGGCCCACACTCCCGCTGCGATGATGCCGGTCCAGGCGGCGCGGGCGGGGGCGAGCTCGCGGAAGTACATGATCCCGGCGAGCAGAGTGCTCACCGCGCCGAGACCGGCTGTTCCGAATCCCCCGCTGGTGAAGACCGACGCGAAGGCGTTGGACAAGTCTCCGGCGTTGGTCCAGATGGATCCGGCGACGGTGTAGCAGGTGCCTGCGGCGACTCCGGTCCACTGAGCCTGTTCGCTGGTGAGCCGGTGGCGGATCCTGCCCTTCTTCCCATTGCCCACGCCCTCCGGGCCGCCGGAGCCCTTGGGCTGGCGGATCCCGGCGATCAGGACGCCGGTCAGGGCGATCGCGACGCCGCCGGAGCCGACGGACCCGAGGAGCTGGCCGTTGTGGGTGCTGAAGGTGGCCGTGGTCACGAGGTGCTGCATGTCGTGATCCTTCGTCAGATGTGGGAAGCGGGCGCGTACAGGGCCAGGGCGAGGACGGCGGAGGCCAGGGGCACACGGGCGGCCCAGGCGATGGGCGGCCACCAGTGGCGGGTGCGCCGGTCCCAGAAGTGAGCGGTGAACAGGCAGGTGCCGCCACCGAGGACGAGGGCGCCGCTGATGCTGCTGTGTCCGACGGCAGTGATGGCACCGCCGAGCATGGGGGTCAGCCCGAAGGCGTATCCGGTGCCGGCCGCGGCCGCGTTGTAGAGGGCGGCCCGGGTCTTCGGGTTCAGGGCGGCGGGTGGACGCGGGGCCGGGAGGGCCGGGTAGTAGCCGGGGTCGGACACGAACCAGGTGCCCGGCTGGCTGGGTTCCAGGGGGTCGTCCTCGGAGCCGGGCTCCTCGGCGGCTGGCGCGGCCAGTGGCTCTTCGCTCTCGCCGGGGTCGACGTCCGCCTCTGTCCCGGAGGCGGACGCCAGCAGCGGCTTCGGCTCCCACCACCACGGCAGCCGCGGAGCAGCCGGGCGGGCAGCGAACGGTTCCTCGTTCCGGTCCAGGTCCTCCCACCAGTCCGGCGCCGGAGAACCGACCGTGGGCGGGTAATCGGGCGGGGGCGGAACGGGCTGGTCGGCTGGGATGATCCGGGTCGGGGTGACGGGCTCGTCCACTGTCACCACCGGTCCCAGGCGACGAGGGCCAGGAGCAGCGCGAGGACGAACGAGAACACGGCAAGGCGGCGGGCCCTGGGGTCGTGTGGTGCGAAGGTGCGGACGATGAGCGGGTAGAGCAGGCCGGAAAGGATCAGGAGGGCGAGCACGGGCGCGAGTTCCTCACTGGGTGATGAGCGCGACGGCGGAGACGATGGCCACGGCGACGAGGGCCGGGAGGACGTACGGGCCCGGGGCGCGGCGGGCGTAGGTGATGAGGCCGAGGGCGGCTAGCGCGGCTTGTACGGGCCAGAGCCAGGCGAGGACGGTCATACGTAGCCGCCTCCGCCCTTGCCGACGCTGTTGTCGTCGATGGCCAGTTGCTCGCCATCCGGATCGGGGCGGGGCGCCTGGTGCTTGTCCATCTCGCGGTCAAAGGCCCGGCGGACGCTGTCGCGCTGGCGTGCCGCGTCGAGGCCGAGGGCGTCGATGATCAGAGGCACGGCCTTGATCTTGTCGGTAATGCCGAGGCTGATGAGCTGACGGGCGGCATCGGCGGTGCTGTCCGGCTGTCCGGACAGGATGTCCGCACTGGTCAGCGGCCTGTGGGGTTTCTGCGGAGGCAAGGTGTCCGGGGTTGTCCGGACAGCGTCCGAGCGCTCGACCGTGGCGGTTGGGGGCTGGAAACCGAGTACCAAGGCGACGCCGACGGGCGTGACATTGATGCCGTAGAGCGCCAGATCGTCGGCCAGCTCCTGAGGCGTGGCTGCGGGGCGCGCGCTATGCGCGAAGCGGATCGCCTCGGCCGTATCCATGCCGGCGAAGTGGACACGCAGCCGCTCGGTCGCCGACGCCAGTCCGACCGGCCGGGTCTTGACCAGATCACGTGCCGGGCTGCCGGTGACGTGAGTGACGGCCCGATGCTTGGTCGCCTTCCACGCCTCCTCGCTCGCCAGAAGCCACCCGAACAGGCCGTAACGCGGCATGGACAAGGGACGCTCCCCCTGCTCCTCGCGGAGCCGGGCACGAGTCGCGGACCAGGCCAGGCCGGCCAGCAGGAGCAGGGCGACGGTGGGCATGGCGAAGAGGAGGAACGCGCCGGTGCCACCGTGGATGTGCACGGCGTTGAGATGGTTGAGGTAGACGGAGACGCCTGCCAGGCCGAGGGTGGCGCAGTGGGGTCCGAAAGCGGAGCGGCCCGCCTTGGTCGCTTCGCCGGCGAGGTGGAGGCAGGCGATGGCCGCGCCGTCGAAGACCACGGAGGTACCGGCGGCGAGGAGTGCGGGGACGCCGTAGATGTCGTGGGCCACGACGAAGAGAGACCAGGCGGTCGTGCCAGCGGCGGCGGAGCCGATGAGGGTGAGGCTGGCCCACCAGACGAGACGGTTCACGTGCTGCTCCTGGGCGGAGAGAAAGGGGGCCGGGCCCGCGGGGTGTGTGGCGGGCCCGGCCAGTTCGGTGGGTCAGCCGCCGCGGACGGAGTATCCGGTCTCGCCCGCGCACTGGCGGCAAACGGTGCGCGGCTCTTGGTGGGGCTCACAGAGCCCGTCAACGAAGGCGCCCCGGACATGGCGATGACGGAGCTCCAGGGCCCGGGTGGCGAGCCAGAGCGAGCCGTGGGGGTGCTGGTTGTCACTGAACTGCTCGATGACGGTGCGGTCGGGGTGGAAGACGGCGTGGATCACCGGCGCGCCCCCCGCCGCTCGTCGGCCCACTGCTTGTCGGCCTTGGCCCGTACGTCTGCGCCGTCGCGGTAATCGGTGCGGCAGGCGTCGACAGTCGCGGGCCCGGTGACGCTGCTCTCGCGCGGCGTACCGTCGGGCTCCTCCTCCTTGGCACTCACAGGGCCACTCCGTCCGCGTGGAGGCGGAGCCGGGTGGCGTACTCGGCACGGGTCGCCCCGGCGAGGGACAAGGCGTCAGCGGCGTCGAGGATGCGGTGCAGATCGCGGCTGGTGACGGTCGTGTCGGCGTAGCTGCCGTGCCAGTCCCAGACGGTGAGCCGGGCCTCGATACGGAACTCGGCGTCGCGGAGGATGGCGTGCGGGTTGTTGGCGTCGAGCCGGTCTGCGGTTGCGGTGAGCAGGGTGGCCAGGCTCGGGGCGATGGTGATGTGACCGGTGGTGCCGTCGGCGGTGCGGGTGATCTGGACGGTGCGTCCGGCGTGGCGGCCGATGATGCCGACAACGACGGAGCCTCGGGCGGGGGCGTTGAAGTTGGTCTATGCGCACTCCGTGAAGTCGGCGGCGGCGAGGTGGCGGGTGGCCTTGTAGGTCTGGAGCGCGGTGTACAGGGCGGGGTCGGTGGGGTTGTAGACGTGGACGTGAACCCAGTGGCTGGTGGTGCGGTGCTGTGCCCAGACGCGGATGGCGTCGGCGCCGTCGTGGGCGGTGCGGAATGCCTTTGCGACGTGGCGGCCGAACCAGGACTTCTGACCGTCGGGGAGGTCGCTGCCGCCGATGCGGTCGAGGAAATCACCTGTACGGGTGAGGCGGCCGTTGGTGACGTCGGCGGCGATGTTGCCGCTGAGTGTCCGGTAGCCGAGGGCGCGGGTGGCGGTGCGGGCGGCGGCGAGGTGGTGGCGGGCGATGGCTCGTCGTCCGCGGCGGGCACCGGGGGTTGAGACGGGGACGGTGCGGGGGGTGGGCTGAAGCGGGGAGCGGTCGGTAACCTTCACGTGGATCTCCCATACGGCTTACAGGCGTCGGGTGGTCTGGCCCCGGTCAATGACGTTGCGAGCGTCGACCGGGGCCGTCTTTCGTTGGCAGCGTGGGCTGCTTGCCTTGAGCGTATGGGACCCCATACGCTCAAGGCAAGCAGCCCGCCCGAATGAGAAGGGCGCGGATGTGAGCGAGGGTCAGGAAGGGGAGGAGGTGCAGCGAGTGTTCGACGCCCTAGACGGCGTGGAAGCAATGTCCGACGACGTTGCGCGTGCACGCGCGGTGAGCAGGTTGCTGAAGGACCAGCCAGAGCGGAATTCGCGACTGAAGAGCTACCGCAGCAACGTGATCAAGAAGCTACGTGCTGAAGGCATGTCGTTCCGGAAGATCGCGGCGGAGGTCGGGGTGTCGCTCGGCACAGTGCAAGACACCCTGCGCGATCACAGCGGGTCGTGGAGCGACCGCCGGAAGCAAAACGCCGACGAGGCAGACGGCGCGCCGAACAAATAAGTACGACCGGGCGGTGTGGAGCCGCCCGGCCGCAGTAATCAGCAGGTTGCAGCCCGCTGATCAGTGATTCGTCTCGTCAAAAAGGAATCCAGTGAACTCTAAGCCCACCGCGTCCATGGTCACCACCTCAGCTCGCCCGGGTTCGGCTTCCTGCACCGTGTACGCCTGGTGCGTCATCCCGGGCGATCACTGGGACCACGCCAGTGCCGAGGTCGGCGTCTCCTCCGTGAAGGCCGATGAAGGCGCGTACCTTACCGCGCATCTGCTGCACCTCTCCGGATCCCGGCCGTTCGTCGGCCTTGAGGGGGCCGACCTGACCGCCGAGCAGGCCCGTGCCGAAGCAGTGAAGCTCCGCGCGTTCGCCGCCCGCCTTGAGGGCCTGGTGAACCTCCTCGACGCGGCCCCGGTCTCCGTCACCGCGTAGCCGTCGCCCGTTCCTTCGGCCGCCCGATTCCCGCCGGGCGGCCATTCCCCCACGCTCTGAAGCGCTGGAGAACCTTTGAACTACGGGCGCATCCGACGCGGCCCCATGGCTGCCGACGCCTTCACTCAGATCCGCAACGCGCTCTTCCGTGACCCGCGGCTGAGCTTCCGAGACAAGGGCGTGTTCGGGCTCATCAGTACCCACCGCGACGGCTTCGGCGTCACCGCTGAATCCATCGCAGCATGCTCTTCCACCGATGGCATCTGTGCCGTGAAGACGTCGCTCCGGAACCTGGAGAAGTACGGCTATCTGAACCGTGTCCGGGAGCGGCGCGCTGACGGCACGCTCGGCGGCACCGTGTACTTCATCACCGACCAGCCCGAGCTGTTCCGCAGGGACGCGGAGTTGGAAAACCGCAGGTCGGAACCTGCAGTGGCTGAGCCTACGCAGGTCGAACCTACGCTGGTTCAGCCTACGGTGGCTGATCGCCCCCTTAAGAAGAACAACCTCAAGAAGACCAACCAGCAGAAGACGAAGCCCCCCGTCCTTCCGTCCGTAGTTGACGCGTGCGCACGCGAAAGCGAGACCGCCGACACGGACGGAGGGACGGGCGGAAGCACCAGCAGCATCGACGACCAGGACCAGACGCCCGCACCATCCGGTGGACGACGGAACGAACCGCCCGCCCAGGAGCGGCCCGTCGCCCTCACCCCGGGCGTGGAGCTGCTCCTCGCCATCGGGGCGCAGCAGCCGGAGTTCCTGCTGTCGGGACAGACCCTCGCGGACCAGGGCCTGGCAGTGACCGGCATGCTGGCCGAGGGCTGGCTGCCGGACCATCTGCGGCAGATCATCGCGGGACGCCCACTACCGGTACCAGTGCGTACGACGGTCGGCGCGGTCGTGGCATCCCGACTGCGAGCGGCGATGGCTGGCCCGGCACCGTCGAGCGCCCCCAGACTCCCGCAACAGCGGGCAGCCGACCGGGGCTACGAACCGGGCCCGGCCGACACTACGCCGAGCCCACCGTCCTGGACCGAGCAGCACGACGCCCTGGAAGCCGCAGCCGCCGGCCGGGGCCCGCTCCGTGATTGCGACGGTGACGGCGGCCTCTGCCAGCGCCTGGCCATCCGCGGCGAGTTGATGTGCGGGGAGCACCTGGGCTGGGAGCTCTGCCCGCGGTGCGCCGCCCGCCGCGTCGAGCCAGGCGTCACCGTGTGCGACTACTGCAAGGACACCCCCGATACCGAGCCCGACGCCTGGGAGGGCCGCGTGGGTGCCACGGAGGCTCACGTGTCTTAGTTGGACCCCCGGGTGGCGGTCCGCTCCTAGACTGGGCCGGCCGTCACGGAAGGAACGATCAGTAATGCGTCCGCAGCGATTCATGGAGTTCGCCATCAAAGCGATGGCCCAAGCGCCGGAAATCCGGACGGTGGAGCCCTGGCAGGGAGGGGCGAAGAGACCGTTCGGACTGAAGATCACGTTCACGTCCGGTGCTCAGATCTGGTCCGCGATCACCTACACCGCGGCCGCCGGCGAGAAAGCCGACGAGCCCGAGGTGCCAATCGAAGCCGAACCGCCGGCCGAAGTTCCCTACCCCGCGCTGCTCCAGAGCGGCAAGATCCCGGTGCGGGACGCCGAGCTGTACCTCGCCGCGGCGCTCCTCAACTCCAGCTGCCCGGAGATCACGGAGGCCTACGGGTACTCGCACGGCGAATCACCGAACATGAACCCGGGCCTGGGCGTGAAGTTCCACAACGGCTCACGGATCCACATGGTGTTCGAGCATGCCCTCCGGTCCGGGCAGACCCCCGGCCCCCGGGCATTCGACCTGCCGGAGGCGGTCTAGCGCACTTTCCGGGGCGCGCCGCACCATCAGGGGATGCACGACCTACTTACGGGAGGTCTTCATGGTGCGGTTCGACCCTGGAATGTGTGCGGGCACCTGTCCCGAGTGCGGAGCGCATGTCGGCGCTGAGCCTGGCGAGCCGGTGGCCGATCACCAGCGAGTAGACAAGCTGGACGACCGGAGCGCGTGCCCAGGCTCCGGGGAGAACGCCAACCGAGAGAGCAGACAGAAGAGAACCCCGCCCCTCTCAGGGCGGGGTGACCTGTCTGAGCGGTTCACACCAAAGGAGTGGCATGCCGGACCTGATCCCGTTCGCCGAAGTGACGCACCTCTTCAAGGAGTTCCAACACACGGCATGGAGACTAGAGACTCAGCGCGGCTACGCCTCCGACCGCAAGAGCCCGTCGTGGCAGGAGTGGCAGGCCGGCAAGTCATCCGGCTACAAGGCTGATCACCCCTGGCACGCCAACGTCCGAGCCCAGACCTCAGCGGGCAAGCGCTTCGAACGAGTCCGACTGGTCGATGAGCCGCCCACCGATGGACAGCGCTTCCTGCTCGCATCCGGACTCGGAAACGTCGAGGCCGGGGAGGACATCCGGAACCTGACCCGGGCAGAGGCGCAGCGCCTGGGCCTGCCGGAGTGCGACTTCTGGCTGTTTGACTCCGCGACCGTCGTGAAGTTCGCTATCGATGACGAAGGCACGACTCTCGGCGTATACGTCCTGGACGACGCCGAGACGGTTCTGCGGGCATGCCAGGTCCGCGACGCTGCATGGCACTACGCCGTGGCTACACGGGAATTCCAAGCAGGGGTCCGCTCCGGTGGTTGAGCACGGACTTTCTGACCGCTCGGATCGTCCCCGGAGCGCGGCTCCGCGAGGTGCGCACCAGCCCTGTCGTGTTTCTTGATCGACCCGGTACGGTGCGCGGCAGACCGGCTACCCGGCCGGCGGATGAGAGGGGACCACCATGGCCCGCAGGCTCCGCTTCGTTGGCAGCACCTCCGACAAGACCGGCTGCCCCGCCCTCTTCGAGGACTTGGACACCGGTGACATCCTCGTTCAGGGCGACGAGGTCACCGATCCGGAGGACCGCGAGCAGATGTACGGCCGTAAAGACGGGGAGACCATGGTCGTCATCCCGCGGGAGCTCCTCACCCGCTTCGCCCCGAAGGAGTGACGTGCCGGACCTGATCCCCTTCTCGGACGTGGCCCACTACTTCAGCGACTTCGAGCACACCGCCTGGCGCCTGGAGACCCGCTGCGGCTACGACTCCGACCGGCAGACCGAGGAGTACCAGCAGTTTCTGCGGGGCGAACGCGCAGAGGAAGATCTCTCGGATCCGTACTACGAGGAGCGGCGCCGTCAGGCAGCTGAGGGCAAGCGGTTCGAGCGCGTCCGCGTAGTAGACGCCCCGCCCACGGAAGGGCAGCTGTACCTCCTGCACCGAGCGCAGTTCAACGCGGCTGCTGGGGAGGACATTCGCAACCTGTGGCGCGCGGACGCCGAGCGTCTTGGTCTGCCTGCGGAGGACTTCTGGATCTTCGACTCCCGGGTGATGGTGACGCTGCACTTCGATGCTGAGGACCGCATGCTCGGTGTCGATGTCACGGAGGATCCCAACCGCGTCGTCCGTGCGTGTCAGGTCCGTGACGCCGCATGGCATCACGCCATCCCCAGCTCCCATTTCAAGGCGCGGGTACCTTTCCGTGTGTGAGCACTGACTTCCAACAAGCCAGGATCGCCCTCGGTGCGCGGCTCCGTGAGTTGCGCACCGAGGCCCAGCTCACTGTCCGGGGCATGGGAGAACGATGCGCCTGGGCTCCCTCGAAGATTTCGAAGCTGGAGAACGGCAAGCAGACCGCCACCGCGGCCGACCTCGACACCTGGGCTCAAGGTGTTGGCCGGCCCGAGGCTGCCGCGGAGCTGAAGGGGCGCCTTGCGGGGCTGGAATCCACGTACCGGTCCTGGCGTCGGCAGCTGGTAGGCGGACACCGTGCAGTCCAGGACGCCATCGGCGCGCAGCACGAGAAGACGACCAGCTTCCGTGGATTCACCGGCTCTGTGGTCCCCGGCATCTTCCAGACTGCGGAATACGCCCGCAGCGTCCTCTCCCGGTACGCCGAGCTGCACGGCGCCGTGCGTGACATCGAGGACGGCGTGCGGTCCCGTATGCGGCGCCAGGAAGGGCTGTACGGCAGCGGGAAGAAGTACCAGGTTCTGATCTGGGAGGCGGCGCTTCACGTGCGCATCTGCCCGCCGGCTGTACTGATGGCGCAGCTCGACCGCCTCATGTCCATCAACGGGCTCGACACCGTTTCCTTGGGGATCATCCCTCTCGCCGCACCAGTGAAGATTGCGACTGGTGACGACTTCTGGATCCACGACCACCGGCTCGTTGTCGCCGAGACGTGGCACACAGAGATGTGGCTCGACGCAGCCGACGAGGTCACGCTCTACCTGAAGGTCTGGGATGCGCTCAACGAAGCGGCCGTCTATGGGCAGCGCGCGCACCGGCTCATTGCCCGAGCAAGGGCGTCCTTGGACCTCTCGTGAACAACATCGCGAAACCTGCGCGCCCCCATGAGAAACAACGAGAAACACAGCGGGACATGAGAAACGGGACTCTTTACGGTCCCGTTCATGAGAACGCCGCTCGTCTCCAACCTTTGCCGTAACCGCCCGGCATGGCTTCCCCCGGAGCGGGTCATCGACGCCGTCGCCGCCGGCCGCTGGTGGGACGCCATCGCCATCGACGGGCCCCTCGCCTACGCCACCGCTGCCCGTCTCAAACAGATCACCGACGGTCGCACCGGCCCGATCATCTGCGACCCCCAAGGCCCGCAGCCCCGCCTCTACTTCCTCGTCCCCGTCGGCGCCGCCGACCAATGGGACGAGCCCGGCACCCTGGTCTTCGGCGAGTGCTCCTATGTCGGCGTTAACGGCACTCTCGACGCGGACACCACCGGACTCCACTGGATCGCCCCACCCCGATGCTCACGCCCCGAGCCCCTCGTCAGCCGCCAGAGACTACGCACGGCACTCGCTGCCGCGAGGGCCGCCTCATGAGTGAACACCCTGGGACAACCTGGCTCGCTTCCTGTTCCCCGAGCCCCGGCGCGGTGCGCAGCGCCTGGAAAGCCGGGGAGCTTGCAGCAGTCCCCGCCACCGAGTGGAGGGCCGTTGAGGCCCCGCTCCTGCGGTCCGTCGACGCCATGCAGGTGCTGGGCCGGGCCAAGAGGCTTGGTCCCGTCCTGGCCTGGGCCGAAGCTTCGGTCGTCTGGTGGCTTGTGGCCGACGGTGCGGAGGAACACCTAGTCGACTTGCCCCTGCTGATCTTGCGTCCACCGCTGTGGCCCCTGCGGTGCCCGCCCGCCCACGAGTACCTGTGCGGTCGTATCTGGCTGGAGAAGCCCGACGGCTCCGGCCTCCTGACCGATCCCGTAGACCTGGGTGCCGCGTTCAGCCGCGGCGGCAGCCTCGCCGGAGGGGTTTACAGGTGACGCCCTGGAGGCCACGGCGCCGCTCGTCGAAAGGCTCCGTGGCGCGCTGGGCGACGCCCTTCGGATCGTTGAGGCACTGACTAGCAGTCGGTCAGCCGGCCGCACGGCGGGCCCTCCGCTGCGCGTTGTCGAGGCAGGCCGTGCAGGACAGCGGCTCGGTGGTGGAGCGGTACCGGGTGCCTCGGCTATCCATGCCACCGCTGCGGCAGAGGGGCCACGCTTCCTCGTCTACCAGGTAGCGGGCCATGGTGTGGACCTTGCCGCCGGCCATCGGGGTGCAGCGCTCCTCTTGCTCCTCCAACACAGCGTCGATGCCGTGCGTCTTGGCGATGGCCGCAGCGGCGGCCTCCTTCGTGGGGAAGAAGCCGACGATGCCGTCCCGGCTCTCGGCCTTCGGGGACCAGGCAGCCCAGCCGCCGCGGGAGAGAGCGGCGGGGGTCTCGTCGAAGATGACGCCCAGGTGGTCGTCGCCCCACGTGACGTCGTGCTTGGCGGAGTTGATTTCGTCGGGGGTGATCCGGAGGTTGGTGGTCTGGCGGGCGGTGCGCTTCATCTGGTCCCCCTGCGTCCTGGTGTAGCTACACCGTACGCCTAGGTGTAGCTACACCGCAATGCTTTTGACGGGACCGCCTGTAGCTACACCCGATCGGGTGACGTGGTTGTCGGTCGCAGCTACACCCAGATACCGTTTGCCCATGCCAAACGCCCCCAAGACACCAGCGCGCCAGGTGCGCATCGGCGAGGAATGGCTCGCCTTCGACGACGCAGCCAAGAGTCAACATACGGAGCGTGCGACCCTCGTGCGTTCCTTTATCGCCTGGTACCTGCGCCGCCCGGGAGCCAAGCTCCCCGAACGCCCTCCGGCTGGCCCCTGGTCGACTCCGCGGGCGGACCAATGAGCGCCGACCTGGTGGCGTTCTTCCGCGCCCGTCTCGATGAAGACGAGCGGATCGCACGCGACGCCTTCGCTGCGCCATGGCTTCGCCACGACCACGTGGCCGGCGTCCACGCTGACGATGCAGCGGAGGGCCGGCCTTACGGCACTGCGGTTGCTGACTGCCGTCGCGTGCCCGATGGTTACGGCGTCCCGAACGCGCTGCACATAGCCCGGCATCAGCCCGCGCGCGTCCTCGCCGAGGTCGAGGTCAAGCGACGAATTGCGGCGGACTATGCCGCGGTTCTGGAAGCGCGCGAGGGCATCAAATCGCAGATGAGTCTGGCTCTCAGGGAGGATCCGGATGAATTCGGCCGCCTGCATCAGCGTGAGAGCGAATTCATCCGTCAGCTCCGGATCATGGGGCCCGTCATCTGCTTGCTTGCCCTGCCCTACGCCGATCATCCGGACTATCGCGAGGAATGGCGGCCCTGAGGAGTCGACCGACCCGGGCCTACTTACGATGCCCCTGGTGGCAGGCGCACTGGCACGGGGCGGCGCAGAATTTGCAGCTCGCCGGGACCTTGGTGCCGTTGGCTCCCGTGTTGCCGTTGCAGTATTCGTGATCACCGTGGAGGCAGCCGGTCGACAGATAGACGTGGCGGCCGGCGATCCAGTGCGCGGCGCGGAACAGCGTCACGGCGAGAGCATCGCGGAGGCGGTTCACCATGACCTTCCAGCGGCCGTGGTGAGGGCGCGGATCCGGGCGTACTTCTCGTCCGTGGTGTGGCCGTCCCACCCGCGGCAGATTCGGTTCGTCGGCTGGACGTGCTTGAAGAGGTCAAGGTCCCGCTCGGCGATGTGCCAGCTCAGCTGTCCACCCGGCGCCTCGATGATGACGACTGCCCAGTCCGGGGCGCCGGGGTCGGTGTAACCGATGTGTGAGGGGTGCAGGGCGGCCAGGTGCGCGATGAGGTGGGCGCGCTCGCGGTAGACGGCGTCCCGCTCTGCCTCTACGGCAGCGAGCTGTTCCCGGAGTTGCTCCTCGTACTGGTCCGCCTCATCGTTGTGGACCTGGCGTGTGCGCTTGGCGCCGGCGGCCAAGTCGGCCCACTTCCGGGAGTCGGCCCGCAACTGCTCCACCTCGCGGTCGCGTATGGCGAGGACCGCGTCCGCAATCCGGTAGCTGCGATCGCGGTCCTGCTGTCCGTACGTGTCGTAGAGGGCGGCCGCGTACTGGTCGCGCAGGTCAGCGGTTGCCGGAACCGTGGCCGGGCAGGTGGACGGTGAGGTGTCTGGGCCGGGTGTCGCGGTGCTGGTCATGTGTTCTCCGGTCGGTGGTTGAGGGCGGCGAGGATACGGTCTGCGGTTTGTACGGCGCCGCACTGCTGGCCGCACTGGGCGGCGAGTACGTACAGCTCCCCGACGAGGACGTGGACGCGGGCGACGACATCGTCGGCAGCGCAGTGCGGGGCGTAACAGGCCGGGCCGGTGCCCTCGGGGTCGGTGTCGGGGGTGTAGATGTGGCGCCATCGGCCTTGGTCGTCGATGGGGCAGGTGCGGCACTGGACGCCGCCGGTTGCCGCTGGGCTGTTGTGCTTGTCGCGTCGGTGGCCGCAGAGGCAGAGCGGGGCGTCGTCGCGTCTGGCGCTCAACTCTGCTCCTGTGGGGCGGTGTAGACAGCGTGCTCGATGGCGCGGGCGCGGTCGACGGGGTCGGCGGCGCTCATACTGTTCGCCGGTGTCCGGACACGTGTCCTGGCTGGTCATGCGCTTGTCCAATCCTGGGCGGTGGCATCGAGGAGCCCGGTGCGGTACCCGATGCCGACGGCGTGTCCCCGGTCGCGGGCGCGGAGCTTCGTGTAGAGCCGCAGGATGTGGGACTTGACGGTGTTGGGCGAGATGAAGAGCTCGCGGGCGAGGTCGTCGTTACTGAGTCCGCGGCTGAGTCCGTCGAGGACTTGGATCTCCCGGTCGGTGAGGGGCGTGCCCGCGGCCGGGCGTGAGGGTGTGGGCATGATCAGGCTCCTGGTGAGTCGAAGGCGGCGCGAAGGTGCGTGACGTGCTCGCGGATCCGGGGGAGGTCAACAGCCTCGGCGGACATGGCCTGTTCCATTGCGTCGCACTCGGTCCGTGCGCGTTCCAGCACGCGGGCGGCTTCGTGGTGATGGTCGCGGTTCTTACGGGCGACGTACTCCAGCGTGTTAACCCGGGCGGCGAGTTGATCGCGGTCGCGGACCAGATGCTCGACATGCTGGCGGAGCAACGGGCCTTCGACGGGGTTGAGGACGCCACGGGCGGCGCGGGAGATGAGGATGGAGATCGCCTCGCGAAGCGCGCTGTCGTCCTGCGCCGGCGCGTGGCGGGGGGCGGCTTGCTCGCCGGTCTCGGTTCGCGTTGCGACCGGATGGTCGGGGGTGCCGAAGGCATTGCAGATCGCGCCGCGTATGGCCGCCTTCCTCTCGCGCTGGCCGAGGGTTCCCCCGACTGGATCCGGAGCTGTCCCAACCGTGTCCGTGCTGGTGAGGGCGGTGTCCGGGATTGTCCGGACCGTGTCCGGTGCAGGCAGACGCCCGGCGTCCGGCTGCTCGGTCTGGTCGAGGAACGTGACGGTCGTCGCGCCGACGTGCCCGTGTACGAACTCGACGCTGGCGCGGCCGCGGTCCCAGAACACGATGCTCGGATGCTCCCCGCGCCACCGAACCGACGCAGTCCCGTCGGGCCAGAGCACGCCGTCGGCGACGTTGCCCTCACCGCTGATGCCGGAGACGTCAAGGTGTCGGCGGAGCACGAATCGGAGCGGGGCGAGGTTCTGGTCGGGCCGGACGATGATCCTGCCGGTGAGTTCGTGGGCGGCTTCGTCGAGGAGGCGGTCGGCGGTCTCGTGGTCGGTGGCTCGTGCTGCGAGATCGCGGAGGGCTTCTACGGCGGGCTGGTCCATGTGACTGCCTTTCGGGTATTTCGGCGGGCAAGGGCGCTTGTGCGGGTCCCTCGCGGGCGATCTCCCTCCCGGGTGAGGGAAGCCTGTGTTGTGCGCTGGGGTGCCTGAGGGGGCTTCAGCGGCCTTCGTGGGCTCTTTGCGCTGCGGTGGTGCGCTGCTGTTCCAGCTCGGCAAGAGCCGTGTCCCGTTCCCGGCGTGCGGCGTGCAGCGCGGCCTGGAGGCCACCAACGGACCGGCGCGCGGCATCGAGGCCGGTGATCCCGGCGTGGAGCACGGCAGCTTCCTCAGGAGTGAGTCCAGCCCGCGCTCGGCCGACGAGGATCAGCATCTGCTCCAGGGTCGGGCTGGGCTTGGGCCGGCTGGCCATGGTGGCCTCTGTTTCGGATGCCCGGCCGCGGTGCGCGGCCGGGGGTTCGGGTGGCGATCCGGGCCGGAGTGCGCTGTTGGCCGTCTCGCAGGCGATCTCCGCGGCTGTGTCACGGAGGGCCTATGTGCCCTCCTGTGCGCCCTGAGGGGCGCCCAGGGCCCTCTGTGGGGCCGGTGAGGCGCAAGCGGGTGTGCCAGCGTCCAGTAGGCCGTGCTGCCAGCCCAGCGCCACCGCATGGGCCCGGTCCGTTGCCCCCAACTGGGCGAACAGGCGGTGAGCCGCGGTCCGGACCGTTTCCTCCGCGATGCCGAGCTGCCGTCCGATCTGCGCGTTCGTCAGGCCGGCGGCCATACTGGCCAGCACCTGACGGCGGCGCAGCGTCAGCGTCACCGGCGGCCGGGGCTCCGGCGGGAGTCCCTTCAGGAGGCCGGTGCGGTAGGCGTGGTCGACGATCCCGGCACGGCAGCATTCGCCGGTGGCCCGAAGGATGCGGGACACGTGGGCACGGACACCATCGGCGGAAAGGCCGAGGGCCGCGCCGATCTGACCGTTGGACCGGCCCCGGGCGATACCGCCGACGATCTGGAGCTGACGGCAGGTCAAGGGCGTACCGGGGGCGGGAAGCCTGGTCATGGGCGCCTCCAGAGAGCTGCACAGCGGGCGGCGTGCCGGGTGAGCTGGTCGGTCTCGGTGCCGGGCCGGGCGCGGCGTACGTACGTGACGTGCGGCCGCCCGTCCCCGGCGCCGTCCTTGGCCGACCGCGGGAGGAGCGCCTGGAGCGCGATGGCGAGCTGACCACCGCCGGCCGCGATGGTGGCGACGAGATCCCGGACGGTCACCGGCCGGTCTCCGCTTCGCAGACGGTCTCGGTGACCGTGTCGAGGACGGTGTCGATGACCCAGTCCGCCCATTCGTTGATCCGCTGGCGGCCGGGTTCGTTGAACAGCTCGGCATCCTGGAGACCGAAGAGCATGACGGGCCGGATCCGCTCGTCGAGGCGTGCGCGGAGCTTGTCGACGGCGCGTTGTACGGCGGCCGGTGCCTGGCTGTTGGCCCCGGTGCTGTCGGGCCCGCGCCCGCTCTTGATCTCTCCATCCGGGTGCAGGACGACCACCCGACCGCCGGGTCGGCCACGGCCAGCGCCGGAGCAGGTCGGGCAGAAGCAGTTGGCCCGGTTGATGAGCCACCCCTCACGGCATCCGGCAGCGTTGGCTTCGTCGATGCTGCGGGCGTCAGTGACCAGCTGGCTGGTACAGCCGCCGTACCGCCCGTTGTTCTCGGTGTCATCGGGGCCAGAGGGCGGGAGGTCGAGCTCTGCGAGTTCATCGACGGTGAAAGTGCGGCGGTGCTCGGTCACTGGCGGGGCTCCTTGGGGCGGCCGGTCAGGCGCCGGCGGTCGGGTGGGGTGACGAGGACGCTCGTTGTGAGCCAGATCAGGGCAACGAAGGCCAGCAGAGGCCCCATCAGGCGTTCCAGGCGGTATGGCAGTAGCTGGAGTGCTCGCCGCCGCTGGTGAGCTGCCACAGGTCGCAGCACCACACGAACACCAGCTCGGTCGATGGGGGTGGAGGGGCGGCCGGGTGAGGGAGATCGACAGCGACGTAGGCCGAGACCGGCGGAACGTGCGGGCATCGGGTGCGTGCCGCAGCGGGGTGGGGCCGGTGGCGGGTCGCGAGGGCGACAAGGAGGGCGCTGGCGGCGATGGCGGCTATGAGGCAGTTCGTGTTCTGGCGGGCCATTTGGGGGCTCCGATGGGATGGATTCATTGGGGTAGCGAACGGTTGGACGGGTTATCGGTGAGGTCGTCGAGGCGGATGCGGTCGGTCACGGGGTCTCCTTGTCGGGTGGCTGGTTGTTCCAGGCGGTGATGCGGGCGTCGTGGCTCGCGATGGAGATCCGGCCGCCGCGCTGGCCGGTGCAGCGCTGGCCAGGCGAGGCGCCGCACCAGGGGCAGGGGATGGCGTGCTCGGGGTGCGCGGGAGTGGCGGTCACGAAGCGGCCTCCGCCTCGGCGTTGGGCCCGGCGGGGGCCTGGATCGCGGTTCCGGGCGGGAGGGCGGCGAGGGCTGCGCGGGAGGCGTCCAGGCGACGCTGGAGCTCGGCGTGGGCGTCCTCGTCGCTGACGGGCGGGAGGCCGGAGGAGGCGCGGTGGGCGGCTTCGAGGCGGGCGGGGTGGACGTCGGCGCGGCGACGGCCGGCGGTCGTGCAGCTGCGGCCGGGTTCGGCGTGGCAGCGGGGGCAGGTGATGGCGCGGGGGTTGCCGCTGCCGGGCTGCTCGGGGATGCCGCCGATCGCGGCGAGGATGGCGCGGCCCCGGCCAGGGGTGACGTCGGCGCCCGCGGGCAGGGTGCGGGGCGGGGGTACGGGGCTGGGTTCGAGTTCGCCGCAGGCGACGGCGAGGCGCTCGGCGAGGAGGGCGGCGCGGTAGGTGTCGTCGCCGGTGTCGCCGATCGGCGGCTCGGATTCGGTGTGGCGTTCGAGACGGTCGCGGATGTGGAGTCGCCACTGCTCGGCGATGTCGGCGGGGCGCAGCGGGTAGGGCGAGCGCTGGTAGTGGTGCACGACGGCGTGGGCAGCGAAGGGGAGGGGGGCGTCGTGGAGGATGACGGCCCACATTTCGGCTTGGCCGGCGGCGTCGGCGGGGTTGGGGCGGACGATGCGGTCGTCGACGAGGGCGATGCGGTCGAAGAGGGCGTAGACGTCGTCGAGGGTCACTGGATCATGCCCTTCTGGCGGTGGAGTTCGCGGGCGGCGGCGAGGGCGGCGCGTTGCTGGGTGGTCTTGCTGGGCTGGGTGCCGGGGAAGGGGACGACGGTGGTGTCCGTGGGGGCGTCTGGGCGTTCGCGGGCGAGCCAGGAGACCCAGAGGGGGCCGAAGTCGGCGGCGGTGGTGGCCTTGGCTTGGTGGTGGCGGACGAACTTCGCGGTCGCGGTGGCGACGGCGGCGGGGCCGAGGCGGGTGATGTCGGCAGCGGCGGCGGCTTGGTCGCTCTGGGCGGGCTGCCACTGGGAGGGGATCAGAGAGAGAGCTGGGGGCGGTGGTGCCGCCGGGGGGTGGGGCTCGCGCGTGCCCGCGCCCTCTCTCTCCCTGTTCCCTTCCCTGTTCCCTGTTCCCTGTTCCTTTCCTACGGGGACTCGTCCGGGATGCGTCGTGGAGTCGTCCGGGATGTATCCCGGATCGGTCTCCGACTCGTCTGAGAATTGGACATCGTCGCAGGTGGGGGGCTTGCTGGCGGGCGTGGGCGGGAGGGGGTTGCCTGCGTTGGGGGGCGGGAGCTTGCTCGGCTTGGGCTTGTCGATGCGCTGGTGCTCGCGCCAGCTGCGGACGGCGAGGTAGCGGCGTCCGGAGTGCTCGTAGCGCACGATCAGGGATGCGTCGTGGAGGTGTCGGAGGTCGTCTTCGACGTCGGCGGCGGTGCGGTCGTCGAGGGGCCAGACGGCGGCGCGCACGAGGCGAGGTTCGTCGACGCACCGGCCGTCGTCGTCGACGTGGGTCCACAAGCCGATGAAGGTCAGCCGCGCCGTCATGGGGAGGTCGGCGATGGTGAGGCTGGTGAAGAACTCCGGCTTGACGGTGCGGATGCGTGCCATCTGGTGGTGCTCCTTGCATCGGATGGGAGCGTGAGAAGGCGTGGCAAATCAGGCCCTTCAGGGCGGCCTGCGGGGCCCCTCACCCACATCTGAATTGTACAATGCGACGCACTTGCATATTGGGCGGATGTGTATCCTGAGCGCATGAGTGAGTCCGCCGAGGTGCACATGGGCGTGTCCGAAGCCCGCGCCAACCTGACCGAGGTGATCGCCAAGGTGCGATTGCTCGGCGATCGCGTCGTACTCACGCGCCGCGACAAGCCGCAGGCCGTCTTGGTGTCCGACGCCTTCTACCGGCAGGCCCTCGAAGACCGCGCCCGACTTCAGTCGCTGGAGAAGTAGCCGGCTCACCACAGCGTGCCTTCCGGCCGGCGTCCCGGAGGCGTCCCTGGCGGGCACCGGTGGTCCATCACGTGCCCGTGCGCGCACGACGGTCCGCAGTCGATCCGCCACCGCAGCTCGACCCCGCTCGACGTCGGCCGCAGGCACCAATGCAGGCGGTTCGGCTCCCGCAGGCGTTCCGCCTCGGCCACGGGCATCGGCTCCGCGTCAGCCGTGACCGGCAACGCCGCGCGCCGGCCGACCAGCTGCTGAAGCACGGGGCGTCCGCAGCGGGGGCAGCCCGCACGGACCGCCCCGTCACCGCCTGGGCGCGAGGTCACCGCGCGCCGTCCGTCGAGCCCTGGGCCGGCATCGGCCGGGGCGTCCCGCCACGCTGCCGCAGCTTCACCCCGGCGAGCAGGAGCAGCGCCCGCGTGCCGCCGTAGGAGCGGCCGGTAGCCGCGGCGATCTCCCGGATCTTCGCGCCGTCCCGGTACAGGGGCGCCAGACGCTCGGCCTCGGCCTTGCGGGCGGCGCCGGTCAGGTACGACCTGGTCATCGGTGCCCGCCTTCCAGCGCGGCCCGGCCGATCGCGTCCAGCTCCAGCGCCGTCTGCGTATCAGCACGGTCGGGGGTGTTGAGCAGGGGGTACTCGTCGGGGATCTGCATGCCGGGCCGGCCGTTGAACAGGTTTGGCTTCAGGTGGACGCGGCAGCCTGCTTCCCGGGCCTGAACGACGATGCGGGCTACCCAGTCGAAAGGCGGTGCGAACGCCGGGACGAGTCCGGAGGGCTGGCGAGTTTCGGTCTGGGCGCCGATGACGACCCAGTCGAAGACCGAGAGATCCGTGAATTCCAGTGGCTCCTTCAGCGGCTCCAGCGAGAGCCACTTGACCTTGCCGCCCTCGATCTTCCGGAAGGCGTCCTCGGCGATCCGGACTCGCTTCTGCTCGTCCACCGAGGTTCCGATCCAGGCGCCGGGCGGCATCTCCAGGCCGATGTAGCGGGCCGGGAACTTGGTGAGGGTGATGTACTGCCACTGTGGGTTGGCGCACATGGAGGCGTGCACCTTCTGGATCCACTCGTCGGGGACCCAGCGGCCGTAGAGGTCGGCCATGGAGCAGACGAACACCCGCTGGTACGCCGGGTCGTCACGCCGTGGTCCGGGGATGGTGGTGGTGGCCGGGGCGTCGAGGCGCTCGTGGTGGAACAGAGGGGCGAATCCGGCCGGGTATGCGCTGCTGTACCGCTCGTCGGTGGCGATAGCGCGGGCGTAGCAGTAGTCGCAGCCGTGGAGACATCCGGTTACGGGGTTCCAGGACCAGGCAGCCCAGGAGATGCCGGTGCCCTTCGTCTCGTTGAACGTGGCCTTGGTCTGCGGTTCGGGATACCCGACCTCTTTGCCAGTGTGGGTGCGGAGAGTGAGCATGACGGGGCTTGGCTTGGGGGCAGGCTCGGGCTTCGGCATGGTGGCGAGACGCTGCTTACGCTGCCGGTCGGCGGCGTCCAGGGCGATCTCTCCGGCCCGAACCTTCGCGGCGAGGTCGGGTGCGTCGCGTACGACGGCCTTCGCCTGCTGGACGGCTCGACCGGATGCGCCAACGACTTTCGCGGCTCGGGCCGCCGACTCACGCGCGTGACGCGCTCGCGGCTCCACCCACTCATTTGCTTCCCGCAGATCTGCGGGAGTTTTTTCACGGACCGTAGCCGTCGTGTTCACAGCGTTGCCGATGGGGCGTCCGGCTTTCGCGGCCTTGGCGAACATCGGCTCCAACGTCAGCGCGACCATGGCCTTCTGCCCGGCGTTCATGTCCCGGCGCCGCTCGTTTCGGTCCACGATCAGGTTGAGGATCTTCAACTCGTCGTAGTGGGAACCGAGCATCTCGAACACCGGGTCCACGCCAGCCTGCTCGCAGGCCCGGTACCGGTTGCGGCCGTCGATGAGGACGGTGCGGTCGTGGTTCACGATGATGGGTTCACGTAGGCCGTTCCGCTTGATGCTGTCGGCGAGCTTTGTGAACTCTTCGCCGTCGATCAGCGGGTAGGCGTCCGCGGCGGGGTGGACCTCGAACTCTCCGAGGCGTGCCATCAGCTGGCCTTTCCGTGGATGTCGCAGTGGCATGGGTGGCACACGGCGATCAGGTTTGCGGGGATGTCGAACGCGCCCCAGGGCGGGTAGCGCAGGTGGTGGGGCTCGGTCGGCGGACGGGTACTGCACCTCTCGCACCGGGCGCCGGCCCGTTCGAAGACCGCGCGGCGGACCGCGAGGAACCTCGGGTGGCGCAGGTACTCGGCGTACGTGCGGTACGGCTTGTCGACGCCCGACCGTGGCGGCGCGTAGTGGCGGGTCACGCCACGTCGCCCAGGTCGAAGAGCGTCAGGTCTCCGCCGAGGTCGGGAAGGTCCCCGGACTTCGGTGCGACGGGCTTCGGGATCATCGCGAGACGCTTCTCGTTGCTCGCGGCCATCCACTCCCGTTCGCGCCCGCGGATCTGCTCCAGCTCCGTCTTCTGAAGAAACAACCGCAGCAGGAGCTCGTCGAACTGGTGAGGCTCCTGCCGCCACCACGCGATGCTCACTGACCGGTTACAGCTCTTGGCGCTCTTCTGGGCGGCCTGGTCGGTTTTGGCGCGCCACTTGTCCGAGGTGGCCACGAGGTAGGCCCACTGGGCTTCGTCCCGGTCGAGCGCGGCGAGAGAGAGGTCGCGGTAGTGGGGCATCGCCTGCTGTTGCTCGCGGACTGTGGCGAACCACTTGACGCGCTCGCCGATGGTCAGTCGCTTGAGGCCGGCCGGGTTGCATCCCATCGTGGACAGGCAGCGGGACAGCCAGGTCCGGTCAGCGATCTCGGCGGCGAAGGTTGGCCGCATGGCCCAGTCGATGATCGCGTTGGGGTCGTTGACGACGAAGACGGCCGTGTCGCGATCGACGTCGGTGAGGTCGGCTTCGGCGCCGCCGAGGTTGTGGGCGGTCACGGTTGACCCGTTGCCGGGGTGGGTCCAGGCGCTTGGGGCCGCCGTGCTGTAGCCGAGGGTGGGGAGGTAGCTGTCCAGGTTGCCGAGAAGCCGGTCGTATGTCGCGGCCTGGATCTCGTGCAGGCGGACGTGTACGGGAACCCGGCACCGTGATGCGTGGTAGGCGAGGATGCCGGGCGAGCAAGAGCGGTGCCACAATTCGCCGGGGATGAGGGCGGCGTCTCCGGCGGTGAGGTCGTACCAGGTGCCGCGCTGAGCGCCGAGGTAGGCGATGGCTCCGGCTTCCTGGCCGGTTATGCTCCACAGGTAGTCGTGCTTGATGGGTGTGCGCCAACTGCGGCCGACGTCCATATGTTTTGTCACCGCGGGGTCGCCTTCCTCTGGTCGGATAATTTGCGTGCTGGGCGCCCGGAGCGAGATTCGAACTCGCACTTGGACCGCTTTTAAGGCGGCTGCGTCTGCCAGTTGCGCGACCCGGGCTGTGGTGCGCCCGGGGCGGGGGTTGTGACCGTCGCCCCGCCCCGGGGCAGTGACGGGGCGGTCAGAGGGCCAGGGCCATGACCTGGGTGAGCTGCGCCATGAGGACGGCACGGTGGGCCGGGGCGGTGTCGGGGTGGAAGGCCAGGTGCAGGCGGACCACGGGCTTTCCCTTGGAGCTGTAGGTCACCGCGGCGGCCTCGGGCACCAGGCCGTCCGCGCCGAGGTCGACGGCCCAGCGGGAGATGTCGGCCGCACCGTCGACGAGACCGTGGATCTTCTCCTGTGCCGTGTTGTACTCGCTGTGCTCCGGGAGGAGTTCGAACCAGGTACGGCCTCCGCCAGGCTCGGTGGAGGCGACGATGTCAAGGTCCATGGACTCGCCCACGCCCATGAACCCCGGGTTTTTGGCGAGCTCGGCGTGCTGGCTCGCCGCTTCGGTGCGGAGGTCCTCGATGGTGTACGGGTGGCCGGTCATCAGTCGTTCTCCTCGCAGTTGCTGAGGTGGGCAGCGATGGTCTTGGTGATGAGGGGGACTCCGTCGCCGGAGGCGCTGGCGGTCCAGCCGCACGGGCACCGGTAGTCGGCGGTCGGGATGCGGAGCCAGTAGCCGTGCTCGGGGGTCCACGGACGTGTGTGGATGCCCGCGTCGAGGTGGAGCCCCGCGAGCTCGGCCGGCGGCCACGAGCCAGTCATTTCCGTGCCCTGGAGCGGCTCTTGGCCCTGTGAGTGGTGTGTGCCTGACGGCAGGCGTCGTCGATCGGCTCGCTGTTCCTGAGATGCCGCTGGTAGGCGGACTCGGTGCCGCAGGGAGCGGGCGGGCGGCCGGAGCGGCCTGCGCGTGCGGCTGCCCGCCCCGTGGTGTACAGCTCGTAGCGCTGGCGTCCGTCGAGACCGCCGAAGATCCCGAACCGGGCCCTTGCCGGTGCGCTGCCTTCCGCCTCCATCGCCCTGTCCAGGCACGTGGTGCGTGCGGGGCAGTTCCCGCACCGGCCACGGGCCTCCTTGCGCTCCGCGGGCTGGTCCGAGAACCAGAGGCGGGCGTCGGCATCCGGGCGGGCGCATGAGGGGCGGGTGGACCAGTCCTCGGCGCACACGCGGGAGTTGAGGGAACTGCGGGGTCCGGTCATGATGACCTCCTGGGGCGCTGGGCGGCTTTGCAGGCTTCGCAGTACGGGCGGCCGTCGGTCTCGTACCGGCCGTGCGCGCCCTGGTCGTGCCCGTGACGGCATGTGGCGGGCCGCTCGCCGCGTCCGGTGAGGTAGCGCAGCTGCTCGCGGGTGCGCATGCGGGCGGCTGTGTCGTCGACGTGGCCGGGGGCGACGCAGTGCTTCAAGCCGCATTCGGCCCGTACGTAGCCTTCGGGTTCCCGGCCGTGCTTGATGCGGAAGGCGATGGCCGCAGCGCTGTAGGACTTGGGCCAGTAGCGCAGCACCGGAGTGCCGGAGCGCGCGCGTTCCCCCGTCCATTCCAGATGCCCGCCGTCGACGGGCCTGGTCCGGGCGGCCCACTTCTCTTCCAGAGTGAGCGGCTGGGCGGGGATGTTGGCCATACCAAGGTCGCGGCGGACAGCGGCGACACGGTGCCGGTCGCAGCGCAGCCGCCTGGCGATGGCGGTGTTGGACAGGCCCTCGTGGAGTAGTTCGGTGATCTGGTCGTGGGTGGCGTTCATGAGGCCACCACCGGAATCGTGATCGGCCAGTGCACCGTGTCCAGGGCGCGGCGCTGCTGCTGAGGCAGGGGAAGCGGCGGGTAGCCGAGCCAGTCCAGCCCCATGGCCGCGAACACTGCGGCGTCGGCGGCGTCGTACCTCCCGGCGCCCTCGCACCAGATGCCGAGCCGTTCGACGACGAAGGTGTGGACCATGCCCTTGGCGATGCGGGCCCGCTTCTCCTTGGCCTGGTCCTGGGCCGGGTTGGCGACGCCGGTGGCGTAGATGGTGCGGTTGTGGGGGTTGGCCACGGCGTACGGAATGCCCCGGCGCCAGAGCGCGTGGGTGAGGAGCCACCACAGGCCGGCGCGCTCGTGGTGTCCGGCCTGGAGCTGCTGGCCGTAGGCGGGCCCTTCGATGACGACGAGGTCGGCAAGCTTGACGCGGTCGGTCGTCTCGGCCAGGAGCCAGGCGATCCGTGCGTGACCTGTGAGCTTCTTGGGACGGAGGGCCTCGGCCCAGTCGGCGCCCGCGATGCCCAGTGACGTCAAGGAAGGGTCAAGGCCGATGACGAGCGGGCGGGGCCCCGCCGCGGCCGAAGCCGCAGCGGGGGCGCACGAGTCGAAGAGGGGGGCGGTCACTGGGTATTCCCCTTCGCCCGGCGGGTGCGGGCCCGTGCTGCGCTGTCGGCGCGGGCCGCCTCCAGGCACATCGTGCACGCCTGTTCTTTGCGGTAGCGGTGCTGCTTGTAGCCCTTGAGCGTCCCGTGGGCGATCTGCTTGAGCCGCTCCGGGGCTTTGACGCCCTGGTGATAGTGCTCGCGCTGGGTCTCGGTGTTCGCCTGGTGGCAGGCCGCGCACGGACTCTCGCCGTTGGCCCGGTGGCGCCGGTAACCGGAGGCTGTACCGCAGGCCGCTCGGGCGCCGGGACCACGGACCGCGCGCGGCTGCCCGAGCTTCAGATCACGGATGAGCTGGTCGAGGTCGTCGTCAGTCACCGGGCACCGTCCCGGGCGGCCAGATACGTACGGCCGGCGTCGGTCACGGCCAGGCGCCCGCCCACGCGGACGGCGTAACGCCAGATCTCCAGGCGCGCCGCTTCCTCCTCGTCGTACTCCAGCCCCTCGGCCAGAGCCTGCAACAACGCCTCCATGCCCAGAGGGAGAGGGCGCTCGGTGGCATGGCGAGTGGCGCGAACCTGCGCGGCCTCGTAGGCCGCCGTCCCCGGGGTCGTCTCGGCGCTGCACCGGCAGCCCCGCACGGTGTCCTGGGCCTCATCCGTGGTGAACGCGGCGCAACTGCCCATCGGGCTGCGGCGCCCCCGCTCACACAGCGGGACCGTGCAGCATTCGCAGTCGGGGCACGGGAGGCTGGCGGGGCGCAGGTACTCCGGGCCGAACGGCTCCGGAGCGGGTTCATAGGTCACTTGACCCCCTCAGGCATGGTGGTCCGCTGGCAGACCCAGCAGGTCCCGGAGTTGTCGGGGCTGATGAGATGGAGGGTGGCGCGGTACTCGGCGGGACAGCGCCGCAGCAGGCTGAGCCCGGAGTGCTCGGCGACCACGGACTCGTCCTCGACGACCTCAGCTGCCGAGCCGATGGCCCGGTGCCGGCCGGTGCTGCGCCGTAGCGCGCGGCCCAGGGCGTGGACACCGGCGAAGACGGCGAGCAGCAGGCCCGCCAGCCACGCGAGGGCACCAGAGCACAGCAGCAGGAAGAGGATCACGGGCGTGTTGGGGAGCGTCACCGGCCGACCCCCTCAGTCGCGAACCGGCGGTGACCACAGTCCACGCAGCGCACGGACCCGACGGCGTCGTCCGCCTCGTGCGGAGCGTGCCGGCGGCCACAGGACGGGCAGTCGGCCCACAACACCCGCAGCGTCGACGCCGGGGCGAAGTACGCGTACGGCGGCGCCGGGGCAAGCCGGGCCTGGCGAAGACGAGCCGCAGCGGCGGAGAGCCGGACGTCTGCCGCCCACAGTGCGGCGGCCAGACCGGCAACGGCAACGGCGACGGCCAGGAGGGCAGTCACGACACCACCCCCGGCTCGTGGCCGGGACGGTGAGGGACGGCGAGCGTCCCAGCGGCGTCTACGAGTTCCCGCGACAGCAGGTCGTTCTGCTCCTGCAAGAACACGAGCCGGTCCGCGAGCTGAAGCAGCGCTCGCCTGTCCGATTCCCGGCCCCGGGCACCGGGCGGCGCCGGTCGTGGGCGACGGGCATCCGCCAGGGACGCCTCCGCCTCCTTCAACTGCTCATTCAGGAGCTCGGCGGCCACCTCGGCAGCGTGCAATTCCAGTTCCAGACGCGAGACCTTGAGCTGGAGGGCGTCGCGCTCGGCGCACGCCGCGGCGAACTGGTCACGGAGCTTCGTGTGCGCGCGACGGCTAGGCACCGGGCACCACCTCGAAGGGGATCAGCGGCCACTCCGGACGAACACCGTCGGCCAGGTGCTCCCTGCCGGGTGTACGGGCGAAGTAGGCGGCCAGGGAGTCGGCTTGCTCAGTCGCCCAGCCGATCTGCTCCTCATGGAGGAAGGCAAGCGAGGCGCTGCCGATCGTCGGTTCCTTCTGCGCGATGCGCCACGCAACCCGGCACGCGGCGATCGCGTCGGCGTCGGCCGTGTGCGCGCCATCGAGCCGGACGTCGTACGTACGGCACAGATCTTCAAGCTTCCGCCCACCTCGCCGGAACCTGTCGATCTTCTTGTCCAACACCTGCGGATCGATGACCCGCAGCTGGTCGCCGACGAGTTCGGAAAGGGGGCACACGCCGTGCCGCCGGGCCTCGCGGTCCAACATGGTCAAGTCGAAGCTCGCGTTCATCGCCACAAGGGGAATCCCCGCGAGCACGACCTGCGAGAGGGCCGCGATGACCTGCTCCACAACCTGACCCGCAGGCTGCCCTTCGGCACGGGCCCGCTCGGTGGTGATGCCGTGGATTTTCGCTGCGTCCTCGGGGATTTCGATGCCGGGGTCAGCCATCCACGTTGCGGACCGGGTGGGGTGTCCACCCCCGCACTGGACGACGCAGGCGGTGACGATGCGGTCGTTCTCGACGTCGACGCCCGTTGACTCCGTATCGAAGCCAGCCAGTCGACCCAGGTACCAGCTCATTGGCGGGCCCCCGCTCCGGGCTGCGCAACCGCCGGCCACTCCGGGGCATCCTCGACAAGCTCGGCCTCGTAGGCTCCGTCCTCGTCTGGACTGGCCGCTGTCTCCTCGGCCTTCAGCCGGTCGGAAATGCCCTTGAGGTCGGCGATCAGCCCATCGTTGAGGTGCCCGGCGGCATGCGCGCGGCGGTAGACGTCGCCCACGTCGTCGGAGGTCAGAGAGCCCTGTGCCTCCGCGACGTAGTCCGGGCGCCCCGCCTCGATCGCGAGCGGCGCACCGCCTGAGGGGTCGAGGGCTAGGGCTGTTGACAGAGGCCCGGTAAGCGCCTGCCGAGGCGTGATCCCCCGGATCTCGACGACCACCACAGGGAAGTGCTTCGTCTGCCCGGCGGCCACGCGGCTCCGGGGCTCGATCCGCAGCGAGACCGGCATCATCCCCTTGCCGCCGGTGCCGGACAGGACCATGTCGACCGTTCCGGACCATTCGTTCGCCGCGTAGAAGGAGTGCGTCTCCGCCCGCCACACGCCGACGTCGGGCATGTCGGGAAGGACGACGTTCAGCCGGGACGTGGCCGCGCAGACATCGCCCTTGCGCTGCTGGTGCCACTCTTCGCCGAACTGGGCGAGGCACAGGCAGGGCCGACGACTGATCTGCTCAGTCTGGCCGTCGCAGCGGCGCATGCAACCGCCCTTGTTCCACATCTCGTTGTGCTGCGAGAGCGGGTCACCCTGCGGGAGCAGGGCGTCAATACTGTCGGCTTCGGTGATGACGCGGAACTGCGGAGCTCCTGCTCCCTGGGGCTGCCAGCGTTCGGCCTTGCCACCCCATGCTGCGGCGGCGGCTGCGACGTAGTGCTCGGCATGGGAGGTGACGACCCAGGTCTTCGACTTCACGGGCCGGGGACGCTTTCCAGGGTCAGGGTTCGGGATGCTCCAGCCGGTACGCAGGCGCCCCAGTTCACGGGCCTGCCGCTGGAGAGTGAGGATGCGGCTGCCCATCAGGCTGCCTTTCGGGTCGGGCGCGTGTCAGCTGCCGGGGGCAGGAGCGCGGGGTAGGCGGAGGGCGCGGCGTGGAGCCACTTCGTGGTCTCAAGCGCGCCCCGGAAGGCGCGGTGCGCAGCGCGGTCGGCAGGCATCGGTACGAGGGCGTGCGAGCGCTGGCGGAGATTGAGAACACCCGTGCGCTCGATGCGCGGCACGGCACCGTCGGTGTCGTCCGGGAGCAGGACCGCCTCCGCGTAACGCAGCGCAGCGAGTTGGAGGGCGTTCTCTGGGTAGACCGACGACGCGGGCCGGGTGGCGCTGGTCTTGTAGTCGATCAGCCATAGCTCCCGCCGACGGCTGGGACCGGTCGGCAGCCAGAGCATGCAGTCCCCGGTTCCTGCGTAACCGAGACGGCGGTGTACGAAGGTGATCTCTGCGGCGACGATGTGCCGGTCCAGGTCCACGGACCAGCGCTCCCAGAAGAGCGTGAGCTGTCGCGCGTACGGGTCGACCTGGATGTCCGCTTCGAACGGCGCCCGCAGGGCCATCTTCTCGGCCCTGTCGTGAACCCGGGTGCCAAGATTCGCGGCGCGGTCGCGGGCGTCGCGGTGAACGCTCTTGATTTCCTTGAGGATTCCGTCGCGGTCCTGGGTAGCACGGCGGGCGACTTCCAGACGGTTGTCGACGCAGTGCTCGGCGGTGAGCTTCACCGCCCACGGGACGAGCGCCGGCTTGGCCACAGCGGTGCCGAGGACGTTGGTGACGGACACGAGGTCCGGGCCCCCGGCGGGGTCGCGGTAGTAGCGACCCCGCTCGGTGTCCCAGGCATGCTTGGGACTGGTCACCGGTGTGCCTCCGGAGTTTCGTAGGCGCTGCCCGCGACCCGGTGCCATGCCCGGTACTCGTTGACGGAGTCACTGCGGGGCGTCTCGTCGACGAGGGCTGTTGCGCACGCGAGGGCAAGCGTGGCGTGGACCTGGGCTGTGGCCAGCTCCGCCATCCGATGCGCGATGCGCTCCTCGGTAGACAGATGCGCCTTCCACCCGGTGTCGGCATCCATCCACTGCTCGGCACTAGCAATGAGTAGCTCGGCCTTGCGGTAGTGATCCGGGCCCGTCACTTGGCACCGCCCTTCGGTTCGTTGAGGAGGAAGCGGAGCCGGACCGGATTCGAGTCGTCCCGGACGAGGTAGCCCGCTCGCGTCAGGAGATCGAGATCACGACGGGCCGTAGCCCGCTTCGGCGCACGGTGACTGTTGGCACGGTGGGTACGCATGACACGGTGCGTGGTCCACCCGCCGCCTTGGTGCCGAATCGCATCAAGGAGGTCGGCCACTCGCGGGCTGAACGGCTCACTCATCGGCTGCCCTTTCCGTCAGACCGAGCGCGTCCAGCAGCTCCGACACGTCCTGGCCATCGCGCGCCACCCGTTGCACCAGCCGCCTGGCGTCTGACCGCTCCTGCTGGGTGTTGGGGTGCACGCCGAGCACATCGCCCGGACGGCCCTCCCGCTCATGACGCGGAATCCCCGCGGTACGGCGGATGTTCATCGCACACCGCCGTTCCCCGCGGCGCTGTTCTGGCGCGCGTCGCGGCTGGGGTCGCAGGCGTGCGGCCACTGGATCTTCATGAAGCGCCGGGACCCGCCGTAGCCCTTCACGCTGACCGTGACGTTCACGTCGTGCGCGGCCACCGCACGGCCCGGCAGGTCGACACGGACCATGTGGTTCGTGCCAAGGCTGACCGAGCCGACCTCGTAGTCCTCCGGGAGCCAGCCGCCGATCTGCATGTGACTGGTGCCGAAGCAGTCATGGGCCAGCTCGACGAGATGCCAGTCGGTGAGGGTGACGCTGCCGTCGACGGAGAACTCGACCATGGCGGGCGGGACACCGGCATCGACCAGGGCGTTGAGACCGTCTGCCGCGAGCTGCCAGGGGGAAGCGGCGCGGGTGGACTCGCCCTTGCGGGTGTCCTTCCCGGCCTCGCCGGCTGTCCGACGCAGATGGAAGATTTCGGTGCTCACGCGGCCGCACCCCTTTCGCGGCGCTGCTGCGGAATCCGCCCCGCGGAGCCGCCGAACCGGGAGGACCGGAGCTTGATCAGCGCATCAAGCTCCGCATGCAGCCTGACCGCGTCGTCGAAACCGATGACGAGTTGCGCGTCCCCCATGCACGCCGCCGCCTCCACCTCCTCGACCCGCGCGTCGACCTCCGCCGGATACACGTCCGCACCGGAATGGGCCACGTCGGCCAGCCGCTCCAGCGCCGCCTCCACGTCGTCCTGCGCGCCTTGCTCCTGCCACTCCGCGACGAGACCGGTGATCGTGTCGTGCCGGATCAAGTCAGCGCGGAGCACGATGCCCAGGCCGTCGGAGGTGGGAGAGAAGGACAGGCCCGGCTTCTTGCTGGGATGCACATTCATCAGGCGCTCCTGTGGACGCGGTGGGTGAAGCGAAGGCCGCATACACGGCAGCGGCGAGAGGGCCGGCCGCGCATGCCGGTCCGCAGCGAGACCAAGTCCGCGTCGTGGACGGTCTCCCTCGCGTTCTCGCAATCGGCGCAGCGCTCCACCAGAAGCACGCGGCCGTGGTGGCACTGGCCTTTGTCCCGGGGAGACTGCATGCTCCTGACCGGCGGCTCAGAGCCCGGCCGCCGCTCCAGCTCGACGAACTGAGCACGCAGCCGCTCCAGTTCTGCCGCCACCTCCGGTGACATCAGCAGACCTGCATCCTCCAGAGCCTGTGCCGCTTCCGTCGCCTGATCGGTGACCGGCGACCGGCCGCACTCCCATGCCGCGGCGATCACGTTCCTCGCCGCACGAACCCGTACCTCTCTGCTCACCGGACCACCGCCGTGAGAATGTCGTGCCGGATCATCTGATCCGCCGGGGCGGCCGCCGATACCAGCACCGATACGGACGAGCCGTCCGCACGCTCCGGGGTCGTCGTGTGCAGCGTCCACAACTGCACGCCTTCGAAGGCGGGGCTGACGTGGATCTCGCCGCCGCGCTCCGCGAGCCACAGGCCCAGGTCATCGACGTCCGCGACCGAGACGTGTACGGCCTCCGGGAGCGGGATGACGGTCGGGGCGGGCAGGCCGGTCGAGCCGAGAAGGACGTTGACGGCGAGCGTGTTGTCCGAGATGGCCGCCCACCTGTTGGTGGGCGGGCGTTCGATAGGCTGAGTACTCACGGGAAGCCTCTTTCGTAGATGATGAGAGGTGATCCGTTGGGGTCGCTCGGGCCAGGAAGTCGGAGCGGCCCCGCAGTTGTCGGTCAGGCCGCGATGCGGCCGATGGACCTGTCTCGCCCCGCAGGGCGGGCCAGGATGAGCCGCAGACGAGCGATGACCTCGGGTGTGGGCGGCGGTGCCGCAGCCACTTCAAGGCGGATGTGCTCGATCAGGTCGTCACCGAGAAGCGCTCGACGCTCAGCGGGCGTCATATGCGGACCTTGACGCGTTCCATGAGGTCCTCGACGTGCACTCCGTACGCCTCATGGATGCGCAGCATCGAATTCAAGTCAGGCTGGGTGGTCCCGCTGAGAATCCGGTAGACGGAGGACTCTGAGATTTCCGTGCGCCGGGCGATGGCGTACCCCGAGCAGTCGCCCTTTTTCCTGGCGACGTCGCGCAGCAGGTCGACGCGCAGACGGAACATGGGCTACCCCCTTCGTGCAGGTGAGGGAGACTTCCTCCCTGCCTGACATGAATATAGGGGTGTCCATGCTCCCTGGCAAGCATGTTTGTGAGCTAGGGCATATCCGGTTTTCTCAGTCCACACGTTCGACGACCCGCTCCATCCAGCGACAACGTTGCCGGTGGCTTGACCTGCATCCTTGCTCCCTGACAAGGGCGTGACTACTCCCTCACCAGGGAGCTAGGGTGTGCGCCATGACAGCCGACGCCACCCCCACGCGCGCGGAAAAGTTCGCGGCACTCGTCGCGCCCGCCGCCCGCCGCGCCGGCTACACCGGACGCGGAGCCACTGCCCGCCTCGCCCGGGACTCCGGCCTCCCGGAAAGCACCATCAGTCGGATGCTGCTCGGCCAGCGGATCCCCGACCCCAAATCCTTCGAACCGCTGGCCAAGACCTTGGGCATGCCAGTAGCCGACCTGCTCGTCGGCGCCGAAATTGTTTCGGCTTCAACCCTGCACCAGATCGCCACAACCCCGGTACGATCTCAACCCATCTCCCCAGAGGAAGCAGCTGACGAGCTAGGCATCACCAACCCCGTCAACCGCGAGATCTTCTACGGGACGATCGAACGGCTCAAAAGGCTCGAACAGGAACAAACCCCTGAAACCGAGAGCGGCAACGGGGGTGCAGCAGCCGAACGTTGAACGGGGGGCCTGTGATCCTCTCAGGCGAAAGAACCACCGCAACAGCCGCCACGACAGTCCTCGCAATCGGCATCACCGTGGTCCTAGTCGGCGTCCTCACCAGCGACCCAGCCCGCGCAGCTGGCGGCGCCTGCCTCACCATCACGGCACTGACCCTGATCGCCCTGCGACTCATTCGCACATGGATCACCGACACAGCGGCCGAGCGCTCCCGCATCCAAGACGCGATCCGAGCAGCCGACATCGAACGCATGCGGTACCTGGCAGCACAGTCCGCCCTCGGCGTCGAGCGTGACCGCATGCGACGCGATGCAGAAGAAGCAACTCGGCACTCGTCGAAACAGATCAAAGCCGAGCACGCCAGGCTGCGGGAGCAGTTCGAGGAGGAGCGTGCCGCCCTAATATCCGAGACCTTCGAAGCCGCGTTCTCCATGCTCACCACAGGCCGCCTCATGGACTCACTCGCCCACACTCACGGCAGGGCAATCATCCCCTTCCCCATCGAGCCCGCACGGACCCACGGCCGCGACATCAGTCGCCCTTAAAGCCCGGCTGACCCACAAAAGACAGCGAAATTCGCCCCGGCATGAGCTTCTGAGCGCCCTTCACATGCGCACGGTTAAGGCGCACCGTGACCACCTGTCGCAGAACCTCGCGCTGCTGCTCCAACAGCAAACCCGCCCAGACCTTCTCTCTGTCAGGCCGGCCAACCAGTCGGCGCAGCAGGGGCGTCATGGGCGACACCAGGTCGTCGACCTCCTGGAGCGCATCGTCGATCTGCGGCTGAAGGCGACCCTCCAGGGCAGCCAACGACAAGATCGACAGTTTCGGCTTCCCGTCCGACCCAAACTCTCCGGCCAGCTTCTGCGCCTCCTCCAGCTGCGCCCTGAGCCGAGCCAGCCGATTACGTGCCTCCTGCGCCTCCTCTCCTTGATCGTCACGTCGGAACGCCGAGGCGGCCGCATCGGTCCCGAGCCATTCGAGAACCGCCTCCTCTACATATGCCTCCAGGACATCCGCACGAATGGCAGTGTCGGCCTTCGCGGAGCAGTAATAGGTGCGCCGATCATTCCGCTTGCCCGCTATCAGGAATGGGGGAATGTGTTCCTTCGCCTTTTTGCGCTTGCGCCGAGCGGGCACACTCTGGACATCTTTAGATGCGTGAGCATCTCCCCCCTTTTCGGCCTCCCTCCCCAGGTCGGGGTGCGCCCCGCAGTAAGCGAGGAAGGCTAGGAGATTCTTCGCCTTCACGTCGTAGTTTCTTCGACGCTTTGGGTCGTCCAGGATATTTTGCACCTGATGGAATAGTTCATCATCAATGATGGGCTTCCATGAAGCCTTTCCGGGCACCACTACGCCGCGGTGAACTCGCTCCCCAATATAGACCCGCATGCGCAGCTGTTCGACGACCGCACCACCATCCCAGGTAGCCCCCGACGGGGTCACTGCTTTCGGATTCGCGTTGAGCCATTTGGCAATGCGGTACGCGGTCTGACCTGCCGCGAAGCGTTTGAATATTTGAACGACGAAGCGCGAACGCACCGGGTGGGGTACCTGGTCGACCAGCTCGCCGGTTTCCGGGTCATAACGGCGCATATAGCCATACGGCGTGCGACCGGCCGGCCTCCCGTCCTCTGCGAGCTTACGCTGGGTACGAAGATTCCGGTCTCGAATTCCCTCAACTTCGTCTTCGGCATCCAATGCATCCCGCGCGGTCGCTTTGATGTCCTCGCGCTTGCTTAGATCATAAATTGTGCCGTTGTAGCACAGCAGGACTCCGCCTTCTTGACACGCCTTGCGCAGGCGGACGTATTCGTCAAGCGCACGATAATACCGCGACGCCTCCCAGGCGACGACAATTCGGCACTTGCCGTCTCTGATACCTTCGAGCATTGCCTCGAAGTCGTCACGCTGCCTCCTGGCATGACGTGAAGCGGATCGATCGACGTCTTTATTGAAAACTCCCACGATGGGCCACCGGAAGCGCTCACAGAGCTCGCGCCCAAAATCTACCTGGGTGTCGACGCTCGCACCCTTTTTGGACGGGTCATGGGAGTTGCGACCGTAGAGGAAGGCCGGGAAGAGACCTGGATAGACGAGATGCAGATACTCCGGTGCGATCGGCATGACGGCACGATAGTTCAGGCCATAACCTCTCGCCAGGGTTCTACGGCACGAAGCCCAGCAAGTACGGCAGGGCGTCGGCCAGTTCGGCGGGGCTGCGGAGGGTGACCTCCTGTTCCGCGTGCGGGCCCGTGGGGCCGGACGCGTCGGCGGACGAGGAGAACGGGTGGGGTGAGTCGCTGTGCTTGGTCATGGCCCGAGAGTCCCGCGACTGCGCGGCGGCCCACCAGCCCTGTGGATAACCGCCGCATATTGTCGTACGAATCTTGTGGACGGTGGCTCCACGGCGGGCCGCGGTTCTCGGGGGCGCCCACGTTTTCCACAGGTCCATGGTCGCGGTCGCGCGATGTCAGTGCCCTCGTGTTGCATGGGGGCATGACCAACGAAGACCTCCGCACCTCGGCCGACACCGTCCTGGCCCGTCTCGTCGGAGACACCACGGGCGCCGCGAGACTGCGCGAGGATCAGTGGCGCGCGATCGAAGCACTGGTCGCCCACCATCGCCGCGCGCTGGTCGTCCAGCGGACCGGCTGGGGCAAGTCGGCCGTGTATTTCGTCGCGACCGCGCTGCTGCGCGAGCGCGGCAGCGGCCCCACTGTGATCGTCTCGCCGCTCCTCGCCCTGATGCGCAACCAGGTGGAGGCCGCCGCGCGGGCCGGCATCCACGCACGCACGATCAACTCCGCCAATACCGAGGAATGGGACACCGTCCAGGCCGAGGTCGCGGCGGGCACCGTGGACGTGCTGCTCGTGTCGCCGGAACGCCTCAACAATCCCGACTTCCGGGACAATGTGCTGCCCAAACTCGCCGCCGCCACCGGCCTGCTGGTCGTCGACGAAGCCCACTGCATCTCCGACTGGGGCCACGACTTCCGCCCCGACTACCGCCGCCTCCGCACCATGCTGGCCGATCTTCCGCCCGACGTGCCCGTGCTCGCCACGACCGCCACCGCCAACGCGCGTGTCACCGCGGATGTCGCCGAGCAGCTGGGTACGGGCGAGACCTCGGAGGAGGCGCTCGTCCTGCGCGGGCCGCTGGACCGGGAGAGCCTGAGCCTGAGCGTCCTGCAACTGCCCGACGCCGCCCACCGGCTGGCCTGGCTCGCCGACCACCTCGACGAGCTCCCGGGCTCCGGCATCATCTATACCCTCACCGTCGCCGCCGCCGAAGAGGTGACCGCGTTCCTGCGGCACCGCGGCCACGTCGTCGCCTCGTACACCGGCAAGACCGAGAATGCCGACCGTCAGCAGGCGGAGGAAGACTTGCTGGCCAACCGCGTCAAGGCGTTGATCGCCACCTCCGCCCTCGGTATGGGCTTCGACAAGCCTGACCTGGGGTTCGTCGTCCACCTGGGATCGCCGTCGTCCCCCATCGCCTACTACCAGCAGGTGGGCCGCGCCGGGCGCGGGGTGGAGCACGCGGAAGTGCTGCTGCTGCCGGGCCGCGAGGACGAGGCCATCTGGAAGTATTTCGCGTCCCTCGCCTTCCCCTCCGAGGACCAGGTGCGCCGCACCCTCGACGTGCTGGCCGCGTCCGACCGGCCGGTGTCGCTGCCCGCCCTGGAGCCGCAGGTGGATCTGCGGCGCTCCCGCCTGGAGACCATGCTCAAGGTGCTCGACGTGGACGGCGCGGTGCACCGGGTTCGCGGTGGCTGGACGGCGACCGGCCGACCGTGGGCCTACGACGCCGAGCGGTACGCCTGGGTCGCCCGGCAGCGCGAGGTGGAGCAGCAGGCCATGCGGGATTACGCCACCACCACGGGATGCAGAATGGAGTTCCTGCGGCGACAGCTCGACGACGAGGGCGCCACCGCTTGCGGGCGCTGCGACAACTGCGCGGGCCCCCGTTTCACCGCCGAGGTCTCCGCGACCGCGCTGGACGCCTCGCGCGGCGAACTGGGGCGGCCCGGTGTCGAGCTCGAGCCCCGGCGGATGTGGCCGACGGGAATGCCCGCGGTCGGCGTGGACCTCAAAGGCCGTATCCCCGCAGGGGAACAAGCCGCCACCGGCCGGGCCCTCGGCCGGCTCTCCGACATCGGCTGGGGCAACCGGCTGCGGCCGCTCCTCGCCCCCAACACACCGGACGGTCCTGTTCCGGACGACGTGGCGGACGCCGTGGTGACCGTGCTGGCCGACTGGGCCCGGGGGCCGGGCGGTTGGGCCGGCGGCGCGCCCGGCGCGACCGCCCGGCCGGTGGGTGTCGTCACGCTCGCCTCCCGCACCCGGCCCAAGCTGATCCAGTCGCTCGGCGAGCACATCGCCAGGATCGGCCGGATGCCGTTGCTCGGCACGGTCGAGTACCGGGACTCGGAAGCGGACACCCACCTGCCGCGCACCAACAGCGCCCAGCGACTGCGGGCCCTGGACGGGGCGTTGACCGTGCCGCCCGCTCTCGCCACGGCCCTGGCCTCGACGGACGGCCCCGTGCTGCTCGTCGACGATCTGGCGGACACGGGCTGGACGCTGGCCGTGGCAGCGCGGCTGTTGCGCCGGGCAGGGGCGAAGGACGTACTCCCGCTGGTACTGGCGGTACAGGGATAGGCGCGCGTGAGGGGTAGGGAGGCTGGGCAGGGGTAGGGGCGCACACCGCCCGGTGGGAGGCGCAGTGGCGCCAATTGATCGTTGCCGCGCACCGGCGCAGCCGGGAGAATCGGACGTGCTCCCGCCCCCGTCCGTCCATGGCCCGGCGGACTGCCATGGCGGTGCGCGCCCTTGCCCGACGCCCGCCCGCGCCCACCCATGGGCACGCAGACGAAGGGAGGATCATGACCTTCGGCTTCGCTCCGCCGCCCGCCGACTCCGGTCCCCGGCTGGGCCGCTCGCTGGAGCCCGCCGAGTGGGCCGCGGCAGGGATCCCCTTGCTGCGGAACCCGCGCGAACTGATCACCGGCCTGCACGCACGTCACCTGCCCGCACCGTCGACGGCGGTCGTCGCCGTCCTCGATCCCGACGAACGGCTCGCCGCGAGCGCGTCCTTCACCAGACAGCACGCCTCGGCCGACGGCTGGGAGCTCCGCAACGCGCTCCTCGCGCAATTGCGTCAGGTGATCCCGCACGACCTCCGGCGCCGTACCCCGGTCCGCACGGCTGTGCTTCTCTACTGCCGGGAGGGCGAGGCCCGTTGGACGGAGGAGGACGGGGCGTGGATGTGGGGCCTGCGTGATGCCTGCACCCTGCACGGCCTGCGCTGCGGCGCGTACATCACGCTGACCATGAGTGGCTGGCAGATACTCGGTGAAGGGCGCAGCGGACGGCGTCCGCGCTCGCCCCTGTACCGGGCTGCGCCACCGGCATCCGGAAGCATGACCTCCGAGATGCGGAATGCCTTGTACCGCACAGCGGCCGGCTGACCGGCCGGCCCATGGGCGGCGGGCCGGGGCACGAACCCCGCGGTCACCGCCGCCTCCAGGGCCGGGTGACCGCCGGGTTCGCGCCTCAGACGCCTGCCGGGAGCAGGGAGTTGACCCGCTGGGGCTCGGCGCAGACGATCAGCAGCGCACCCGCACGCTCCAGGGCGACGGGCAGGGCACCGTCCACCACGGCGTCCGCGCCACCGTTGACCGCGACGACCACGATCGGACGGCGCCCGACGCGGCCCGCCTCGGCGCTCGCGTAGAACACGTCGTCGCGGGCGTCGTGCTGCGCCCAGTAGGACGCCTCACCGAAGGACAGCTCGTGCACGGCCCAGGGGTGCGGGTCGCCGGTGGTGAGCACCAGGATCTCGCCGGGCTCACGACCGGTGTCGAGCAGCAGGTCGACGGCCTCGTCCGCGGCGTCCAGCGCGCCCTGCGCGGAGGCGGGGATCAGCTGGACCTGCGGAGCGGCCGCCGGGGCCGGGGCAGGTGCGACGGGGGCCTGGGCCGGCGTCACCGCGGCACGCGGGGACGGTACCGGCACCGGACCTTGGTGGGAGCCGGGGCTGCCGGGCCGCACTGGGGCCGGACGGGGGCCGGGGCCAGGGACAGGACGGGGGGTCGGCGCGCCACGGCCGGGGGCCGGAACTGCGCGGGGACCCGGGACACTCTCGGGAATCTGAGGCTCCTCGGGGATGAGAGGCATGAGTTGATGTTTATCAAACGCCTGTGCGGGACGCGTCGGCGGGTGGCGGCCGGTGCCGCTCAGAAGTCGAAACCGAGTTGGCCACCGGCCTCCAGAGCAAGTGCCTCAGGGGTGCCGCGCACCCGCTTGAGGTGCTGCCACCTGGGCAGCGCGTCGAGATAGGACCAGGACAGCCGGTGATGCGGGGTGGGGCCCAGCGCCTCCAGGGCGGCGCGGTGCACCGGCGAGGGGTATCCGGCGTTGTCGCCGAAGCCGAAGTCGGCGCACTCGACGCCCAGTTCGGCCATCATGGCGTCACGCCGCACCTTGGCGATCACTGAGGCGGCGGCGACGACCACGCAGGACTGGTCGCCCTTGATGACCGTGCGGACCCGCCAGGGATCGCCGAGGTAGTCGTGTTTGCCGTCGAGGATCACCACGTCGGGCTGTACGGGCAGGGCGTCCAGGGCGCGGGTGGCCGCCAGTCGCAGCGCCGCCGTCATTCCCAGTTCGTCGATCTCCTGTGGGGAGGAGTGCCCGAGCGCGTGAGCGGTCACCCAGCTCTCCAGCTCAGCCGCGAGCGCCGTGCGGCGCTTGGGGGTGAGCAGTTTGGAGTCGGTGAGCCCCTCCGGGGGGCGACGCAGACCGGTGACGGCCGCGCACACGGTGACCGGTCCGGCCCAGGCTCCGCGGCCGACCTCGTCGACTCCGGCGACGACCTTGGCTCCGGTCGTGGCGCGCAGGGAGCGCTCGACGGTGTGGGTAGGCGGTTCGTACGGCATAGCGCCAGCAAGCGTACGCCCCCGGCTCCGGCCCGAGTAGCCCCGCCCCCTCCCCTTTTCGTCTCTTCCTTCTGTCCGGTCAGCTCACAGCGGTCGGCAGCCAGCCGGGAAGCGCTTCGACGCGCTCCAGCCAGCTCGCCGGCGGCGCTCCCCGCTCGCCCGCCGCGACCACTCCTCCGACGATGGCGCAGGTGGTGTCCACGTCGCCACCCACCTGCGCGGTCGCCCAGAAGGCCGACTCGAAGGAGCCGAGGTTCCGGGCGGCGGCCCACAGCGCGAAAGGCACCGTGTCGTGGGCGCTGGTGCGGCGTCCGCAGCCGAGGACGGCGGCGACGGTGTGCGCATCGCCGTAGTCGAGCATGTCGCGTGCGCGCCGCAGCCCGGCCTGGACCGCGCTGCGCGGCACGAGTGCGATCACACCGTCCAGGAGCGCCTCGGCCGACACGGAGCCGGGTGCGGCGGCGATCGCCGCGGCGGCGGCCACCGCCATGGTCCCGGCCACGGCCTCGCGGTGCTGGTGGGTGGTGTACGCGGAGATCTCGGCCTGGTGCGTCGCCTGCTCCGGGTCGTCCGCGTACCAGGCGCCGAGCGGGGCGATGCGCATGGCGGCGCCGTTGCCCCAGGAGCCCTGCCCGTTGAACAGGGCGGCGGCCAGCTCCCGCCAGTCGCCCCCTTCCCTGACCAGGCGCAGCATGCGGTTGACCGCCGGGCCGTAGCCGCGGTCGAAGTCGTGGTGCTCGGCGAAGGAACGGGCCAGGGCGTCCTGATCGATCCGGCCGTGCTCGGCGAGGACGGCCAGCACCGAACAGGCCATTTCGGTGTCGTCGGTCCACTGCCAGGGGGCAGGCGGCAGTTCGCGGCGCTTGAGGGAGGGGTAATGGGCGGGGACGAAGAACTGGGACCCGAGGGCATCACCGAGAGCCAGCCCGCGCAGGCTCCCCAGGGCTCGGTGGAATCGGTCAGCGGTCATCGCAGCGAACTCTAACCGGTGAAGCCGTACGGTTCGGGGGTGCACCAGCGCTCGAACGGCCGGTTCAGGTGGTACCTGCCGTCGGTGCCGAGGATCAGGGCGCGGGTCTCTCCGTTGCCCGGGTTCGACAGGGACTCGAATTCGGCCACGGTCCAGTGCAGCCATCTCATGCAGAACAGCCTCATGGTCAGCCCATGGGTGACCAGCAGGACGTTCGGCGGGTGGCCGGGGTCCTCGAAGCTGCGCCACAGGCTCTCCAGGAACGCTCCGACGCGGTCGTACACATCGGCGCCCGACTCGCCCTGAGCGAAGCGGTAGAAGAAGTGGCCGTAGGCGTCCCGGTACGCCTTCTGACGGCGCACGTCTGCGGGGTCCTGCCAGTTGCCCCAGTCCTGTTCGCGCAGGCGCGGTTCCTCGCGGACCCGGACCCGGCCCGGGTCGAGCCCCAGCTCGTGGAAGGTCTGGTGCGTACGGCGGTAGGGCGAGACGTAGGCGGACACCTGCTCGTCCCCGAAGAGCTCACGCAGCTGGACACCTGCTTCGCGGGCCTGCTTGCGACCTCTTTCGGTCAGGCTCAGAGCGTGGTCGGGCTCCCGTTCGTAAACGGTGTCGTCGACGTTGCCCACCGACTCGCCGTGGCGGATGAGAACGATGCGTCGGGGCCGTGGCATGCCGCCACCCTAGATCGAGCGCGGGCCTCTTGCCGCACGTCACCCGTCGATCAGCGGCCGACCTGCCCGTATCTCGCAGCGACGCCCGGTGAAGCGGCTGGTCAGCAGCCGGTCGCGGGAGACCACCACCAGAGCTCCCGGCCATTCGGCCAGCTCGCCAGGCCGGTCTTGAGCCGGCGGAGCGGCGTTCCATGGCGCGCAGCTCCGCGAGCGCCGCGCCACCCGCACGGCACGGCCGAGCCACAAACACAACCCGAGTTGCATTACTCTCAGCATGACACGACCCCGCCGACTAACGCAACAGGAGTAGCAGTTGTCGTCCGACGCGCCGCCCTCCCAGGCCCCCGGCACCGTCCGGCCCGGCGGGCGCACCGCCCGCACCCGCGACGCCGTCCGCGACGCCGTCCTCGCAGGGCTGGTCGAGACCGGCTACCCGGGCCTGACGGTCGAGTACGTGGCCGAGCACTCCGGCGTCCACAAGACGACGCTCTACCGGCGCTGGGGCGGGGTCGAAGGGCTCGTCGCCGACGCGCTCGAACTCGCGGGCGAGGACAGCTGGACCCCGCCCGACACCGGGTCCCTGCGGGGCGATCTGCGCGCCCTGACACAAGAGATCCTCGACAGTCTCGGCGACCCCGCCGGTGCCGCCGTCCCGGCCGCCTTCATCGCCGCCGCGTTCCAGTCCGCGCGCGCGGCGGATGCCCTGCGTGCCTTCTACGCCGAGCGGTTCGCACGCTGCACGCCACTGGTGGAACGGGCCGCCGAGCGCGGCGAGGTGCCCTCCGGGACCGAACCGGGCGCTCTGATGCGAGCCGTCTCGGCCCCGTTGTTCTTCCGGCTGTTCATCAGCCGGGAGCCCATCGACACGGCCGACGCCGACCAGGCGGCCGACGCGGCACTCGCCGCGGCTCGCGCGGGGGTCTACACCCGGCCCGTCTGACGCCGGGCATGCCCTGACCTCGTATCGGGCACGGCGGTCACACCGTCCAGGACGGCTCTATCGCGACGATGTCACCGCCGATCGCCGCGACGTCCGCCTCGGTCTGCGCCCGCAGCGCGAGCCGCTCCAACCGGTCGGCACGGTATTTGCCGTACTCGGCCCCGGAGTTCCACATCGACAGCACCAGGAACTCCTGGCCCGGCGCCTCACCGAACACACCGCGCAGCATTCCCGGCGACCCGGCCATGGCCGGGTTCCACACCTTCTCCTGCATCAGCGTGAAGTGCTCGACCCGGTCCTCACGCACGCGGCAGTGGGCGACACGCACCACGTCCGCGTCCGCGAACTGCGGCCGGAAACCCACTTTTACGTCGCACCGGCGCTCGAACAGCCGCACCTGGATGTTCTTGTACGTGCCCGCCTGCGCGGCCGCCAGCCTGTCATGGGACCGTGCCATGAACGAGTCGTAGAACGCCCTGCTCTCCCAGAAGCCGAAGAGGTGCGCCACCTGGGGGCGGCCCCTGCTCCAGCCCCCGCCCTGCCCCCGGAATCCCGGTTCGCCGAGCAACCCCGCCCATTTCCGCTGCCCCCGCTCGAAACCACGGCGGTCCACCACGGTGCAGCGAATCCACTTGACCAGCACCGCGCCATCGTACGGCGCCGACAGCGGCGCGTAATCACGTCCCGGATGAGTACACCCGCGCGAGCGGACCGGCATCCGCCTCACTGAGCTCGATACAGAACTCCCGCTTCAGCGGTTCCACCAAGTCCTCGGCGTTCACCAGCCGTTGCGCCGTGGAGGCACGGAAGCACACCACCGGGAACGGTGAGCGGGCCGGACTCCGGCGTGCGCCGGAGTCCGCCTGCCACGGCTCCGTGCCGACGGCGTCCACCTCGACCCAGCGCTCCGCCGCAGGCCTCAACCCCCACACCCCGACGCTCATCCGGTAGGCGCGAGCAGCACCGCGGCAGCATCCCGCGCCCGGAGGGCGGCGCCGGACTCTCCGGTGATCGCGGCGGTGGTGATCGCCCCGTCCACGAGCACGGCGAGCTGGTCGGCCAGCCGCTCCGCGCTCTCGGCACCGGCGGCCCGGACGAGGCCGAGGAGATAGCCGCGCACCTCGGCCTTGTGGTCACGTACGGCATCGGCCACGGCCGCCGAGCCCGTCCCCATCTCCCCGAACGCGTTGATGAACGCACAGCCCCGGAAGCCCGGTTCGGCGAACCACGCATGCAGCCACTCGAACACCGCGAGCGGCCGGTTACCCACGGGCCGGTGTTCCACATGACCGGCGAGCATGCCGCGCCAGTGACGGTCGCGACGGCGCAGCCATGCCTCCACCAAAGCCTCCTTGGAGGGGAAGCACTGATAGAGGCGCTTGAGTGAGACACCGGACGCGCTGCGGAGCCGGTCCATGCCCACGGCCTGTACGCCGTGCTCGTAGAAGAGCGCCTCGGCGGCGTCGAGCACCCGCTGCTCGACCTCGGCGATATCCATGTCACTCCCGGCTGGCGAAGAGAACGTTCGTTCTCTAGGCTACGCGACAGCTGGAGAACGCTCGTTCTCCGTTGGTAGGAAAGGCAATTCCATGACTCAGCGCCCGCCGCTTCCGCCGTTCGACGAGGAGACCGCCCGAGCCAAGGTCCAGGCCGCCGAGGACGCCTGGAACTCCTGCGACCCGGATCGGGTCGCCCTGGCCTACACCGAGGACTGCGTCTGGCGGAACCGGGACCGCTTCCTCACCGGCCGCGCGGAAATCCGCGAATTCCTGCGCCTCAAGTGGGAGAAGGAACTGGACTACCGCCTGCGCAAGGACCTGTGGTCCTGGAGCGGCAACCGCATCTCCGTGCGCTTCCGTTACGACTGGCGTGACGCCAACGGCAGGCAGTGGGTCAGTTTCGGCAACGAGCAGTGGGAGTTCGACGCCGACGGCCTGATGCGTCGCCGCGAGGCCAGCATCAACGATGTCCTCGCCGGTGAATCCGCTCCGGGAGCCGACGCCGAGGACCCGTTCCTCTCGGTGGCGCCACGCGAGCGGACCGGCTGAACCGCGGGCACGGATGCCGTCGCGTCCGATGCGTCACCGAGGGTGGCACCAGCGGCAACGGGCATGAAATCCTTGGGAGTCAGGGACACGAACTCGTGGAATCCCGCCTCGCCCGGCCGTGGCCCGGTTCCGTACCACAGGCACCTCGCACGGGCCCTGTGCGGCATCAGACGAGTTCCGAGGAAGGGGAGCCTGGTGAACAGTCTCAACAAGGGGATCGAAAAAGTCGAGGTGACGCTCAAATGGGACCCGAGCCCACCCGGCACTCCCGCCACCGACCTCGACCTCATAGCCGCGACGTATCCTGCGGCCGCGCCCTACGGAAGGCCCGCGTATCTCGTCCACTTCGACAGCCGGGCCCCTGACGGCACCATCACGCTCAACCGGGACAGCCGCACGGGCCAGGGCCTGGGCACCGACGAGGCGATGACGCTCGAACTCGACCGGCTGTCGGACGAATACGGCCGGGTGGTGGTGGGCGTGGCCATCCAGCAGAACGCCGGGCGGAAGACCTTCGGCGAGGTGGCGAATACGGGCGTCCGTATCAGTGAGGACCGCACCGTGCTGGCCGCCGAGGATCTCACCGGCGTCGCGGCGTTCACGGCCGCGACCGTCGGGGAATTCATCCGGGACAGCTCGGGAGCGTGGGCATTCCGCAAGGTGGTGCGTGGATTCGACGCCGATCCCACAGCGTTCGCCGCGATGATGGGCCGCCGCTGATTCCCGGCACGTCGTCCGGAGCACGAAAAACGGCCAGGCGGAAAGGCATCCCCGAAGGGAGCCTTTCCGCCTGGTCACGTCATACGGTGCGCGCCGTCCGGCGCTCGTTTTCAGCTGCAGCCGCTGGTGGAGCCGCAGCCCTCACAGAGATAGCAGCTGCCCGCGCGGCGCATCTTCGTGCCACAGGAGAAGCACAGCGGAGCGTCGGCGTTCAGGCCGAGCTGCATCTCCACCAGTTCGGTGTTGTTGTGAGCCTGCTTCGGGGCCGGGACGGCCGCCGCGGGCTGGGCCGGGGCCTCCGTCTTGGGCGCCTCGACGTGACGCGGCGCCGACTGCGCGAGGCCCTCGACGTCGACCTCGTCGTCGGTCGGCTCGTACGAACCGGTGTCCAGGTGGCGCTGGCGCTCCTCGGCGGAGTGGATGCCCAGGGCCGAGCGGGTCTCGAACGGCAGGAAGTCCAGCGCCAGACGGCGGAAGATGTAGTCGACGATCGACTGCGCCATCCGGACGTCCGGGTCGTCGGTCATGCCGGCCGGCTCGAAGCGCATGTTGGTGAACTTCGAGACGTAGGTCTCCAGCGGAACGCCGTACTGCAGACCGACGGAGACCGCGATGGAGAAGGCGTCCATCATGCCCGCGAGGGTCGAGCCCTGCTTGGACATCTTGAGGAAGACCTCGCCGAGACCGTCGTCCGGGTAGGAGTTGGCGGTCATGTAGCCCTCGGCGCCACCGACCGTGAAGGAGGTGGTGATGCCCGGACGGCCCTTGGGCAGGCGCTTGCGGACCGGGCGGTACTCGACGACCTTCTCCGCGACGGGAGCGGCCTCGGGCGCCTTGGTGACCTCGGCGTCCTTCTTCTTGGCGGAGAGCGGCTGGCCCACCTTGCAGTTGTCGCGGTAGATCGCGAGCGCCTTCAGGCCGAGCTTCCAGCCCTCGAAGTAGACCTCCTCGACCTCCTCGACGGTGGCCGACTCCGGCAGGTTCACCGTCTTGGAGATGGCACCGGAGAGGAACGGCTGCGCGGCGGCCATCATGCGGACGTGACCCATGGCGGAGATCGCGCGCTCACCCATGGCGCAGTCGAAGACCTCGTAGTGCTCGGCCTTCAGGCCCGGGGCGTCGATCACGTTGCCGTGCTCGGCGATGTGGGCGACGATCGCCTCGACCTGCTCCGGCTGGTAGCCCAGGCGCTTGAGGGCCTTCGGAACCGTGTTGTTCACGATCTGCATCGAGCCGCCGCCGACGAGCTTCTTGAACTTGACCAGGGCCAGGTCCGGCTCGACGCCCGTGGTGTCGCAGTCCATCATCAGGCCGATGGTGCCGGTGGGGGCCAGCACGGACGCCTGGGCGTTGCGGAAGCCGTTCTTCTCGCCGAGGCGGACGACGTCCTGCCACGCCTCGGTCGCCGCAGCCCAGACCGGGGTGTCCAGGTCATCGGCGCGCGGGGAGACGGCGTTGGCGTCGGCGTGCTGCTTCATGACGCGCTTGTGGGCGTCGGCGTTGCGGGCGTAGCCGTCGTACGGACCGACGACCGCGGCCAGCTCGGCGGAGCGCTTGTAGGAGGTGCCGGTCATCAGCGAGGTGATGGCACCGGCGAGCGCGCGGCCGCCGTCGCTGTCGTACGCGTGGCCGGTGGCCATCAGCAGGGCGCCGAGGTTGGCGTAGCCGATACCGAGCTGGCGGAACGCGCGGGTCGTCTCGCCGATCTTCTCGGTCGGGAAGTCGGCGAAGCAGATGGAGATGTCCATCGCCGTGATGACCAGCTCGACGACCTTGGCGAAGCGCTCGGCGTCGAACGACTGGTTGCCGTTGTCGTCGGCGCGCAGGAACTTCATGAGGTTGAGCGAGGCGAGGTTGCACGAGGAGTTGTCCAGGTGCATGTACTCGCTGCACGGGTTGGACGCGGTGATCCGGCCCGTCTCCGGCGAGGTGTGCCAGTGGTTGATCGTGTCGTCGTACTGGATGCCGGGGTCGGCGCAGGCCCAGGCCGCCTCGGCCATCTTGCGGAAGAGGCCCTTGGCGTCGATCTCCTCGATGACCTCACCGGTCATCCGGCCGCGCAGACCGAACTTCGAACCGGTCTCGACGGCCTTCATGAACTCGTCGTTGACGCGGACGGAGTTGTTGGCGTTCTGGTACTGGACGGACGTGATGTCGTCGCCGCCCAGGTCCATGTCGAAGCCGGCGTCGCGCAGGGCGCGGACCTTCTCCTCCTCCTTCACCTTGGTCTCGATGAAGGCCTCGACGTCCGGGTGGTCGACGTCGAGGACGACCATCTTGGCCGCGCGGCGGGTGGCGCCACCCGACTTGATCGTTCCCGCGGAGGCGTCGGCGCCGCGCATGAAGGAGACCGGGCCGGAGGCGTTGCCGCCGGAGGAGAGCAGCTCCTTGGAGGAGCGGATGCGGGAGAGGTTCAGGCCGGCGCCCGAGCCGCCCTTGAAGATCATGCCCTCTTCCTTGTACCAGTCGAGGATCGACTCCATGGAGTCGTCGACGGACAGGATGAAACAGGCGGAGACCTGCTGGGGCTGGGCGGTGCCGACGTTGAACCAGACCGGCGAGTTGAAGCTGAAGACCTGGTGCAGCAAGGCGTAGCTGAGCTCGTGCTCGAAGATCTCGGCGTCCGCCGGGGAGGCGAAGTAACCGTTCTCCTCGCCCGCCTTGCGGTAGGTCTTCACCACGCGGTCGATCAGCTGCCGCAGGCTCGACTCGCGCTCCGGCGAACCGACCGCGCCTCGGAAGTACTTGCTCGTGACAATGTTGACCGCGTTGACCGACCAGAAGTCGGGGAACTCGACGCCACGCTGCTCGAAGTTGATCGAGCCGTCGCGCCAGTTGGTCATGACGACGTCACGACGCTCCCAGACCACCTCGTCGTACGGGTGCACGCCGGGAGTCGTGTGGATGCGTTCGATACGCAGACCCTTGCCGCCCTTGTTCCCCTTGGAGCGGGAACCTCGTGCCGGGCCGCTCGTCGTCTCTGTCATGCCGCCTCCCTCTACGGGCAAAACGCCCTAATGCGCCCAATTCTTCCGTGGCGCGGATGTCTGTCGTTCACCCGGGCGCGCGGGGCGCGCCGGGCAGGTCTGTGGTTGTCGCCGCTAGTCGGCGGCGGTGGCGGGCGCCGGAACCTCGGCGCTCCCGACGCGCTCACCGGTGGCCTCGACGGGCCGCTGCTCCCGGAGCTCCGCGACGGCGGCCTCGAAGTCCTCCAGCGAGTCGAACGCCTGGTACACGGACGCGAAGCGCAGATACGCGACGAGGTCGAGGTCCCGGAGAGGGCCGAGTATGGCGAGGCCGACGTCATGCGTGGAGAGTTCGGCGCTGCCCGTGGCCCGCACCGCCTCCTCGACACGCTGACCGAGCTGCGCCAGAGCGTCTTCGGTGACCGGCCGGCCCTGACACGCCTTGCGCACCCCGGAGATGACCTTGTTGCGGCTGAAGGGCTCGGTGACCCCACTGCGCTTGATCACCATCAGTGACGCGGTCTCGACGGTCGTGAACCGGCGGGAGCAGTCGGGGCACTGGCGGCGCCTACGGATCGAGCAGCCGTCATCGGTGGTCCGACTGTCGACCACACGGCTGTCGGGGTGCCTGCAGAAGGGGCAGTGCATGGCTCTCCACCCTCCTCACCCTCATAGGACTGTGCACGATCTTCGACTTCGACGACCCCCTTCCGGGGGCCTCGTGAAGCAGCCCCAAGCATAGGCGATGGCCGCGGGCCGGAATGACCAGCGACAGCCGTCGACCACAACTTGTGGGTAGCCGCCGCAATCAAACCACTAGATCTGGTGCCAGGCGGCGAAGCTCGCCGGAGGCGTGTCGCGCCGTCCGAGCAGGCTCCGAGCCTACGCGAGCGACCCGCGCGACGGCCCGCGGGGGCTTCGGGGGCCTGCGGATGACAGACTGGACACCGGCACCGCGACCCCGGCACAGCGGTCGCGCCCCGCCATCGCGGACCGCCGCCTCCCGGGAGATTCCCACCGGCCGGCGCCCGGTCCGACGGGATCCGTGAAGTCCGTAGGACTTCGCACCGAAGGGTACCGTAATAGGTCGAATCGATCTTCAGCCGTACACCCTCTCACCTGATCACGTCAGGGAATCTTCGATATTTCACTCGAACGTGTGTTTGGCGCAACCTTTCGAAAGCAACTACCGTTGTCCAGCTAGGGAGAACATCTCGAGAGGGGCCGACGTGACCACCACCGCAGACAGCGCCACCATCACCGCCCAGGACCGCTCCCAGAACCGACTCGACCAGGCACACCCGATGAATGACGCAGCCATGAACGCCGAGGGGCCCAAGCCCGCTCGCGCCCTTCCCGGACGACCTCCAGGAATCCGGGCCGACAGCTCGGGTCTCACCGACCGGCAGCGGCGGGTGATCGAGGTCATCCGGGACTCCGTCCAGCGCCGGGGCTATCCGCCCTCCATGCGCGAGATCGGCCAGGCGGTGGGACTCTCGAGCACCTCCTCCGTGGCCCACCAGCTCATGGCCCTGGAGCGCAAGGGCTTCCTCCGCAGGGACCCCCACCGCCCCCGCGCCTATGAGGTGCGCGGCTCCGACCAGCCCAGCTCTCAGCCCACCGACACGACCGGCAAGCCCGCGGCCTCCTATGTGCCCCTGGTCGGCCGGATCGCCGCGGGCGGGCCCATCCTGGCCGAGGAGTCCGTCGAGGACGTCTTCCCGCTGCCGCGCCAATTGGTCGGCGACGGCGAGCTCTTCGTCCTCAAGGTGGTCGGCGACTCCATGGTCGAGGCCGCGATCTGCGACGGCGACTGGGTGACGGTGCGTCGCCAGCCGGTCGCGGAGAACGGCGATATCGTGGCCGCGATGCTCGACGGCGAGGCGACGGTCAAGCGCTTCAAGCGCGAGGACGGCCACGTGTGGCTGCTCCCGCACAACGCCGCCTATCAGCCCATTCCTGGTGACGAGGCCACCATTCTGGGCAAGGTGGTAGCGGTGCTCCGCCGGGTCTGAAGGCGTCGCACGACCGAGCCCCGGAACCACTGCGCCGGTTCCGGGGCTCGCCTGTGTCTACGCCCCCGGACGCGGTCCGGGGGACGCGGGCTCTACCGCTCCTCCGCCTTCGCCGCCGCGTCGATCGCCGCCAGGGAGCGGCGGACCTGGTTGCGGTCCGTCGTGTACCAGAAGTCCGGCATCGAGGCGCGCAGGAAGCTTCCGTAGCGCGCCTTGGACAGCCTCGGGTCGAGCACCGCGACGACACCCCGGTCGCCCGTGGCGCGCACGAGCCGGCCCGCGCCCTGCGCCATCAGCAGCGCCGCGTGCGTCGCCGCGACCGCCATGAAGCCATTGCCGCCAGCCTCCTCCACAGCCTTCTGCCGGGCGCTCATCAGCGGGTCGTCGGGGCGCGGGAAGGGCACCCGGTCCATCACGACGAGCTGACAGCTCGGGCCGGGCACGTCGACGCCCTGCCACAGGGACAGCGTGCCGAACAGGCACGTCCGCGCGTCGTCCGCGAAGGCCCGGATGAGCTCACCGAGGGTGTCCTCGCCCTGGAGCAGGATCGGCATGTCGAGCCGGCCCCGCAGCGCCTCCGCCGCCGCCTGCGCGGCCCGCATCGAGGAGAAGAGCCCGAGCGTACGGCCCCCGGCCGCCTCCACCAGCTCGGCGAGCTCGTCGAGCATGTCCGTGCGGCTGCCCTCCCGCCCGGGCTGGGAGAGGTGCTGGGCCACGTAGAGGATCCCCTGCTTGGGGTAGTCGAAGGGCGAGCCGACGTCGACGCCCTTCCACTGCGGGCTGTCCTCTCCCCCGGTGCCTTCCGGAGCCAGCCCCAGGGAGGCCCCGACCCCGTTGAAGTCCCCGCCGAGCTTGAGCGTGGCCGAGGTGAGGATCACCGAGCGCTCGGTGAAGAGCTTCTCCCGCAGCAGGCCGGAGACCGAGAGCGGGGCGACCCGCAGGGACGCCCCGAAGCGGTCGTGCCGCGCGAACCAGACGACGTCGTACTCGGAACCCTCCACGATCCGCTCCGCCACCGCGTGGACGCTCTCCACCGCGGCCAGCGCCTGCTTGCGGACGGCGTCCTCGTCCTGGACGGACTTGTCACGGGTGTTACCGATGGCCGAGATCACCGTGCGGGAGGCGTCACGCAGCGCCGTCAGCGCGTACCCGAGATCCTCCGGGAGCACCTCCAGACGGCCGGGCAGCGCGAGCTCCATGAGGCGCTCGAAGGTCTCGGAAGCGGTCTGGAGCGCGTCCGCGGCCTTCTCGTCCACGAGCTTCGCGGCCCGGCGCACGGCGCGGTTGACCTGGCCCGGCGAGAGCTCGCCGGTGGCCACGCCGGTGACCCGGGAGACCAGCTCATGGGCCTCGTCGACGATGAGCACCTCGTGGCTGGGCAGCACCGGCGCGCCCTCGATCGCGTCGATGGCCAGCAGGGCGTGGTTGGTGACCACGACATCGGCGAGCTTGGCCCGCTCCCGGGCGGCCTCGGCGAAGCACTCGGCGCCGTACGCGCACTTGGAGGCGGACAGGCACTCGCGGGAGGTCACCGAGACCTGGGACCACGCGCGGTCGGAGACGCCGGGCGTGAGGTCGTCGCGGTCGCCCGTCTCCGTCTCGTCCGACCAGTCGCGCAGGCGCAGCAGATCCTTGCCGAGCTTGCTGCTCGGCGCGGCCGCCGTCGGGGCCACCGGCTCGGCGGGGTCGAAGAGGACCTGCTCCTCCTCCTGCGGCGCGCCCTCGTGCAGCCGGTGCAGGCACAGATAGTTCGACCGGCCCTTGAGCATGGCGAACTGCGGGCGGCGGCGCAGCAGCGGCTGGAGGGCGTCGACCGTCCGGGGAAGATCACGCTCCACGAGCTGGCGCTGGAGCGCGAGGGTGGCGGTCGCCACGACGACGCGCTCACCGTGGGCCAGGGCTGGGACCAGATAGCCGAGGGACTTTCCGGTGCCGGTGCCGGCCTGCACCAGCAGGTGGGAGTTGTCGTCGACGGCTTCGGCGACGGCTTCGGCCATGGCGGCCTGACCGGGCCGCTCGGTGCCGCCGACGGCGGAGACGGCGGCGTGCAGCAGGTCGGCGAGGGAGGGCGAGGAGGTGGCAGTCATAGCGCGTCCAGCCTAAGGGGAGGCACTGACATCTCTTGCCCGATCATGGAAATGTGCGGCGGACGGGGTTCCGCCGCGGACGTCCGGCGGCTGTTCGTGATCTCCGGGGCGGCGGCCCCGAAGGGCCGCCCCCCATAGCCCAGTTTGGTGGCCCCC